>DATGOZ010000024.1:0-3543 GCA_035305395.1 Taishania sp.
GTTTATCAGTTGTACGTTGCATTCCAGCCAACGCTTCAGAGATACTATCTTTTGTAGTTTGTTTATCTCTTGATACAGAAATTCCATAGCCATCATCCCAAACCGACATTACCATTGGTACTTGTAATACTCCCGCTGCATTGATTGTTTCCCAGAAAGGACCTTCAGATGTAGAAGCATCTCCAATTGTACCGAACGCTACTTCATTTCCACCATTTGTGAATTTTTTAAATGCTTCTAAGTCTTTTAATGTTGGGTGATTGCGATAAACTTTTGACGCTTGAGCCAAACCAAGTAAACGAGGCATTTGTCCCGCTGTAGGAGAGATGTCTGCAGAGCTATTTTTTTGCTCCATCAAATTTTTCCATTCTCCATTTTTGTCCAAATTGCGTGTTCCAAAGTGACCACCCATTTGTCGACCTGCTGACATTGGTTCAATGTCTTCATCAGTATGTGCGTAAAGACCTGCAAAATATTGTTGAACATTCAATTGGTCAATCGCCATCATCAATGTTTGATCTCTATAATATCCTGAACGGAAGTCTCCGTTTCTGAATTGCTTAGCTAACGCTATTTGAGCTAGTTCTTTTCCGTCACCGAAAATACCAAATTTCGCTTTACCTGTAAGAACTTCTTTTCTACCTAATAATGATGTTTCTCTCGATATACATGCTAATTTATAATCAGCTAATACTTCTGCTTTAAATGTGTCGAAATCGAGTGTTTTTGCTTTGTCAGATACTGTTTCTTTGGTCATAACTTAGTTTTATCGCTTGACAAATATAACAATTTAAAGTGGCTTCTAAAATCATTCAATCAATTCGTTGTAAGATTTTCGAATAGAATTTATATTTGCATCATGAAATGGATTGAATTTATTAAGAAGTACACGCCATATTTTATCGATTTTTGGCAGTATTTATTGATTATCGTAGCGTTTATTTTTGTAGCGATTTTTATTTTGTAATTCGTTTTTAAACAAAAAGACCTCCCAAATTGAGAGGTCTGTGTAATTCAAATTTCTTCTATGTTAAGGAACTTGGAAATTGATTTGTGTTGATTTGCTAATCGTTTCTTTATCTCCAATTGTAAAGCTTGTATTTGCCGTACTTACCAAGTCTCCACTGTCGATAATTCCATTGCTGTTATTGTCAACTAACGCATAGTAATAATAGGTTCCTGGATGGAATTGGTCTAATGCGTGAGATGAAGTCGGTTGACTCAAAATAATGTATCTACTTCTTGTTTTGAAGTTAGCTGTAATTGGACCTGTAGCGCTAATTAATGGTTCTGTAGAGACCATGAGTGTAACTTTCGCACTAGGAGAAAGCGTAACGTTTTGTGCAACTGTATAAGAAAGATTTGCCGTTCCCAAGTATGGTTGCTCTGAACGTGGATATGGATCTTGATATGTTGCATAGAAAACACTTTCTTCGAATCCGTCAAATGCATTGGCTAAGTTTTTAACCATCTCTTTTTTGGGGAAACCAAACATGTTTTTGCTTGCTATATGTGCCTCACTGTATTGCTTTTTAGCTCTGTAATCCATGTGAACTACAGCCGAAGGTAATGTATTTGTCTTGTTGGTATATGCCTTGATTCTTAAACTATCTCCTTTGAACGTAACTTCTGTAATTGTCCTTCTGTCTCCTTTGATAAAATCAACAAATCGGTAATAGGATTGTGAAGCAGTTTCAGATAAGCTATCCAACTTCATGTAAGATGTGCGAATCATTCCTGCAAATGTTCCTCCGTTCCTAAAAACAACCTCATATCGATTTCCTGTGTATGCAATGAAGAATGACATAAAGACACTATTGTCGGGATCCAATTCGTTCATAACGGAAATCTGACTGCCTGAAATTGGTCTAAAGTCCATTGGCGCTTCTGAAAAGTTTCCTAGCGATGTAGAAGAGGTAATCGGACCATTCCAAATACCACAAATTTTATCCAATAAATCGAAACCTCTTACTTCTGTATTGGCATTGATATCTGGTGGTGTTACAGTGCCATCCGGGTTTTCAGTTTGTGGATCTTCTGTACTTTCAGTCTTCTTTTTACAAGACGTAAAAGTTACTAAGCCGATGATCACAAGAATGGCAAATAGCGAGTTAAATTTTCTCATAGATGAATCATTTTCGAAAATACGAATGTAGTCTTTTTTAAATTACTTGATAGCTAATTTATTGTTATTGTTCGCGTTTGATTTTTGCAAGTTTAGCTAAATCTGAATTCGATCCGTATAATACCAAAATATCTTCTTTTTGAATAACGGTATCGAGCTGTGGGATACCTTGAACATTGGTAACAGTTGTTACTTTGCCAAGTAAACTCGTAACCTCTGAATTTTTGATAATTGTTAGAATAACAAGACTGTGATTTTTTCTAAAACCAACTTCCTTAATTGTCTTTCCAACTAGAAAATCTGGTGCTTGAATTTCTATTACACTATAGTTTTTGTTTAACTCAAACGAGTCAACTACACCTTTAAGATTGAGTTTTTTTGACCATCTTTCAGCAGTTTCTTCTTCTGGACGAACAATTTCATCCACACCAATTGCACGTAAGATTTTTTCATGAAGTGGATTAATCGAACGGCTGATTAATCGTTTTACACCCAAGTTTTTGAAAAGTGCAGTTGCCAATACATTTGTTCCTTGATCTTCACCAATACAAATCATCACGATATCTGTATTTTTTAAAGGTAAATCAGAAACAGTTTGTTCGTCAGTTGCATCTAGACAAATTGTGTGGCTAATTTTTTCTTTTAAAGCAGTTACTTTCGATAAGCTTGAGTCGATTCCGATGACTTCATTTCCTTGCTGTGTCAGCTTTTCTGCTAATGAAGCACCAAAATTTCCTAAACCAACAATTATATATTTCATGAGGTTAAAATTAATTGATCATAATTTCATCTGTAGGATACTGATAGTTCATAGGTCGAACTTTTTTAAACAATGCAATCAATATGGATAGCATCGTTACACGACCAGTAAACATGAGTAGTATCATTACAATTTTACTCGATTCACTCAAATAAGGAGTGATTCCAAGACTTAATCCTACGGTACAGTAAGCAGAAACACATTCGAATGTAGTATCTAAAATCGAAAGTTTGGGATCATAATAGGAAACTAAACAGATTCCAAATCCGATGGCTATAAAAGATAATGTCATTGTAGCAAAGGCACGACGTACAGAAATATCAGCAACTTCTCGTCTGAATAATTCAATTTTACTTTTTCCTTTGGCTAAACTGATGAAGTTGAGTGTTGCGATTGCAAAGGTACTAGTTTTAATACCACCTCCAGTTGAAGCAGGTGAAGCACCAATCCACATAAAGAGAATAATTAAAATAATAGTTGGAAGTTGCAGAGAACTGAAATCAATCGTATTTAACCCAGCTGATCGGGGAGTGGTAGCAGAGAATATTGCGGTGATGACTTTACCAAATCCTGAATGCTGATTCAACGAATGATGATATTCCATTGCAAAAAATGCAATCGAACCGATAATCATAAGTGAGCAGGTTGTAATCAAATT
>DATGOZ010000025.1:0-2233 GCA_035305395.1 Taishania sp.
TTGAGCTCGGTTTGGTTCATAATAAAATCCACGAAAACACGTTTGACACTAATACACTTGATCGTTTAAAGCTGAGAGGTTATGCAACAAGCGAAAAATTGGAATTGGTTCACAATAATCAGTTTGCTATCATCTCTCTAACTAGTGAAGAATTGACTAAATTCAATTACCAAAAAGGAGATACAGAAGGATTGGTAAATGTTGCATTATCAATTCTAGGAGTTAAAGGCGCTGTTTTGTTAACTGAACAAAATGATTTAATAAAACTTTCTTTTAGAGGAAAAGAAAATTATGAAGTAAATATCATTGCACAAGAATTATTCGAAGGAGGTGGACACAAATATGCCGCTGGAGGAATTAGTTCTCGTTCGATGGATGAAACTATTGATTTGATAAAAAAATCAATCCAAACGTACTTTCCATGAAACACAATTTGATTCATTTTTTCATTTTTATCACTTTTGTTTTAGTTAGTTGCTCTCCAAAAGAGGAAGAAAAAGTTATTGACTGGAATTCGGAGAAATCAACAACAATGAACAGACAGTTTTCAATCGAAGAAGAGGTTGATATCAATGTCTTTTTAAGCAGAAAACAAGAATGGAAAATGATCAAAACTGGATCGGGATTGCGTTACTACATCTACGAAGAAGGTATTGGAACTCCCCCACTTGCTGACGATTACGTTGACATTGAATATACGATCGAATTGCTTGACGGAACAACGTGTTATTCAACACCCAAAGACGAAGTTGAAGAATTAAAGGTCGATAAGTCACAGGTTGAATCAGGAATCCAAGAGGCTCTTAAACTTTTGAATGAAGGTTCTAGAGCTAAATTAATTATCCCAAGTCATTTGGCACATGGACTTGTTGGTGATATGGAAAAAATTCCGCCATTGAGCACACTTTTAGTTGACATTCATATTGTAAAACTTTACAGAACAAAAAGATAATGAAAATTATTCAATACATGTTATTTTTCTCACTTACAACTGCACTTGTAGCTTGTAAAACAGAAGGAGTCGACAAAAGCAAAGAAACGATTGAAAAAATAGAACCACGAGTAGATTCATTGGAACTCAATCTTCCTGTACACAGTCACTTAACTCTTGACAATGGAATTGAAATTGTTTGGCTTGAAAAGCCAGCTGATGGGGAAGCAATTAAAGCTGGTGATGTCGTGATGATCGACTACAAAGTTCGTCTAGCTGACAGTACAATCATTGACGGGAACCATTTATTGAATAAACCTAATTTACCATTTATTGTAGGATATGGTTTACAACCAAAAGGTTGGGATATCGCCTTCAAGCATTTACATGTAGGAGATTTTGTACGCATCAAACTTCCATCTGAATTTGCTAGAGGAAAAAAGGGAATCAAAAATTTAGTTCCACAAGATGCAGATAATTACTTGACTGTTCGCATCATTAGCAAACGTGAACCTTCACGAGAAATCGATGGCAACAAAGTATGGATTTTCGAAGAAAATGTCCGCAACAAGAAAAAATTCAACGAAAACAACAAAATTATTTTCCACACGACCATCAGTTCGGAATCTAACCCTTTTTACTTCAATTCTTACGCCAATCAACAGCCATTTGAATTGAGACTAACAGACAATGGAGTCGTTCCTGGTTTAAAGAAAGCGTTAATTAATGCTAAAAAAGGAGACCGTATGTTTATCACCGTACCAGCCGATCAGGCCTATGGTTCTAAGGGATACCTGAATATTGTGAAACCAAATGAAAGCTTATTATACAACGTACTAGTCATGGATATTGTTGATTAATTAGCTTGAAATGCATAAATTTGCGAATCTCTAAATTTTAGACTAGAAAAAACTATTAGTGTAATGCGTTATTCAATCATTTTATTTTTCTCCTTTCTTTCACTCTATTCATCTAAGGTATTAGCACAGCATAATCAGAATACTGTTATCGACACGTTGTACACCAGTCATGGAACAGTACTGTTGTACGAGAATCGTACTTGGCAATACTTAGAGGATCTTAATTTTGATGGTATTATGAACGAACATTTGCATGCGATCGTTTCTGACCATCCAGATTTAGCTGGTTTCAAATTACCATGGGACAACAATGCTACATTTTCGTCTAACAGATCAAATGACATCTCTCACTTTAGAGATACTTTATGGATGTGTATTTTGAAAGATATCGATGATGAATTTGTTATGCCAGTTTCTGGTGTTGTAACTTCTCGTTACGGAC
>DATGOZ010000026.1:0-7054 GCA_035305395.1 Taishania sp.
CCAAAACGCTTTTGTGTGAGCGCATGACTCATCTGAGCCATTTGTTCCAAGAAAGGAGCCGCGGCTGGGGAGATGAGTGCTGCGAAATCGTTCAAATCTCTTTTTGTTTTGCTCAAAGCACGACGCACGTCGTTTTCGGTAGAAGCGTAAATGCGTTGTTCTACTTCTTCCCAATTGTATTGATCAAAAATTGCCTTGAATCCCATAGTTAGTCGTTCAAAAAGGATGTTAATGGACTTGATGCTGCAGCGAAATTTTGAATTGCTCCCAATCGTGCTTCGTACGCTTTTCGACCGGCAATAACCGCTTCCTTGAATGCTTCCGCCATCAAGGTTGGATTTCCAGCTACTGCAATTGCTGTGTTTACCAAAACTGCATCAGCTCCCATTTCCATTGCCAAAGCAGCATGAGATGGAGCCCCAATTCCTGCATCTACAATTACTGGAACTTTACTTTGTTCAATGATAATCTCTAAGAAATCAACTGTTTTGATGCCTTTATTTGTACCAATAGGTGAACCAAGCGGCATTACGGCACTTGTTCCGACATCTTCCAATCGTTTGCACAAAACTGGATCTGCATGAATATAGGGCAATACGATGAATCCTAATTTGGCTAATTCTTCTGTAGCTTTGAGCGTTTCAATTGGGTCGGGAAGCAAGTATTTTGGATCTGGATGAATTTCTAATTTCACCCAATTAGTTTCCATTGCTTCTCGGGCTAATTGTGCTGCGAAAACGGCTTCTTTTGCATTTCTTGCACCCGAAGTATTTGGTAATAGATTAATGTGTGGATGGTTGAGATGCGCCAACAAATCGTCGGTTTCTGTTTCCAAATCCACACGTTTTAGTGCCACGGTTACGAGTTCGCTCCCAGATGCCAAAACGGCTTCTTCCATTTGCTTGGACGAACCAAATTTTCCTGTTCCAAGGAACAAACGTGATTCGAATGTTTTATCTGCAAAATTGAATTTTTTCATGTTTTTAATTTTTTGTTTAACCACATAGGTACATAGTTCAGCATAGTGTTGAGGTAAGGATAGAACATCTAGTTTATTACCATTTTATGGTAATTTGGAAAAGTATTCGTTGACATAAGTTCGTTGTCCTTCTTTGAAAATATTATTACAATTGAAATTAATCAAAATACCTTTAGGACATTTAAGTAATTTCATGTAGCTTAGTAATTGCGCCTCATGATTTGGATGTATTTCTGAAACAGATTTTAATTCGACGACAATACTGTTTTCAACAAATAAATCACATCTGAAATCAGTTTCAATAAATTGGTTTTTATAACATAAGGGAATTTTCATCTCTGTGAGAAAATTTATTTTCCTATGCATAAATTCCGCCATCATGCATTTGTGATAAATACTTTCTAGTAAACCTCTACCCATTTCTTTATGTACTTCGATAGCGCTTCCTATAATTTCAAAAGTTAATTGATCCAAATATTTTTTAGTCATCTCCTAATGTGGTTAAATTTTCATTACCCCAGTAATTTATCCTATGTTTCACCAACGGTGAACTATCTTACCTTTCAATACTTCTATATATTCTATGTCCCTATGTGGTTAGAATTAACGCTACCGCATTGAAAATTAAGATGCTTGTAAGTGTATGTTATTTAAGTTAATCAATTTTATCATATGTTTTTCAAATTATTTATCATCCCGGAAGCAGCTACTCCGTAAATTCCAATTGATTTTAGCGGTTTTATATCTTCTTCGGTAATTCCACCGATGGCGTAGATTTTTGGTTTGAGATTGCGCTCTGCCAATTGATCCATGATTTCTGTGTATCCTTCAAATCCTAAAATTGGACTTAAATTATCTTTCGTTGTTGTAAAACGCAGTGGCCCCAAACCGATGTAATCGCACCCTTCTTCGATACGTTGAAGGACATGCTCGAAGGTATTTGCAGTACCACCAATGATTTTAGTAGGCCCTAAAATGGCACGAGCCTCGGCTACTTTTGTATCGTCCAATCCGATGTGAATTCCATCCGAATCAATTTCCTTTGCCCATTCCACGTAGTCGTTGATGATGAACGTTGCGTTGTTTTTTTGGCAAAGCTCTTTGACTTTTAATGCCACAGGGAAGAAAGATGCTTTATCTACATTTTTCCAACGTAATTGAATCCATTTACAACCCACAGAAAGCGCATGTTGGATGTTTGCTAATTGTTCTTCGGCTGTTGAACCGTTTGATATGTATTGTACGTTTTCCATTTTCTTGTTTTTATCACATAGTATGCTTTCAACTGTTAAATTGGATTTTGAAACTTACTATTTTAATGGTAACCTTTCAATTAATTTTTGAGCAATTAGATGTAGTTCTTTTGTTCCTCCGTTACTGAAGAGATTTATTCTATCGTCCAATTTTACTGCAAATAGATTCTCAGCATGAAAACCGCTGGATGGTTGAAATTGTGTATTCATTAACTCTTTAATATAGCTAATGCAAATTTGCTCTAACTCTTTATCAACTTCTAATTGACCATTTTTTGTAGGAAGGATCTCCCTTAATGGATCTCTTTCTATTTGATCGCAATCAGCTTTGTAGTAATCAAAATTGCCGGTCAATAATTGGTTATCTTCCCAAATTCTTAGAATATAACTTGAACCTCCCCATTCACCGCACTCACTTTTACGATAGTAGAATTTTAATGTATCATCGTTTGTTCGATAAAAAAGATTTTGCAATGAAGCTTCATCAAGTTGTTCTTCTTCTTGAACATTCTCTTTTTTTGGTGAAGAATTGGTTTTGGAATTACATCCGATAAGCAAAAAGGAGTAAAGCGTAATAAAGAGTAATGTTTTCATATACTTAGTTTTTACGAATGTAATAATTTGCTAATTGTTCTTCGGCTGTTGAACCGTTTGATATGTATTGTACGTTTTCCATTTTCTTGTTTTAACCACATAGGTACATAGTTCGGCATAGTGTTGAGGTTAGGATAGTGTAACTAGGTTATTTTCATGTTTAATATTATTTTGTTTAACCACATAGGTACATAGGTTTTTAAAGTTGCTTAAAGAATACCTGTGGTATTTCACAATAGAAAATATAAGGTAAATTTTTGCTTTCTATGTTTCACCAATGGTGAACTATTCTACTTCTTAATACTTCTATATTCCCTATGTCTCTATGTGGTTAAGTTTTTATCTTTCCACACATCCCCCATCATTGCCACGCCATCAAAACCGTTTTCCAAAGCGATAAGCCTATTTCCTTCTGTTATTCCACCCAAAGCAATAAGTTTGGTATTAAAATTTGTTCTTTGCTTAATCTCCTCCAACAGATTTCTTTCCGATCTATATCCTTGCTTGGAAATGCTCTCAAATACAGGACTTAGAAAAGCATAATCCATTCTGTCATTTAATGCATTAAATTCTCCAATTGAGTGCGTGGAAGTCGATAAAGGACAATTATCAAATTCCTCAAACGAATCTCGGTTCAAATAATCAGTTCTCGAAAAATGAAAACGCTGAAATCCCATTTTCAACCCAACATCTTGAAAACTGCATACCACCAATCGATCGTGATATTTGGAATCTATCTGCTGGATGAATGCAAAATAATCTTGCTCCGTAAGAGTTGGTTTGCGAACGTGCAAGATTTCTAGTCCATCAGCAAATAACTGGTGGATCATTTTTAGTTCGTTTGATAACGGTGTTGGATATGTAAGTATAATTTTCATGATACTGTCACCCTCCTCAGTTCTCCCTCAAGGGAGGAGATTTCCCCCTTTGGAGGGGGATTAAGGGGGAGGACATTTTAAAATCCTACAAATAAATCTCCTTTCCTTTTTCGATGAACTCTTCGGATTTTTCTAGCATTCCTTTTTCAGCTGTTTCACGAATTTCTTGGGTGATTTTCATCGAACAGAATTTCGGTCCGCACATCGAGCAGAAATGAGCCACTTTTGCTCCATCGGCTGGTAATGTTTCGTCATGGAATTCACGTGCTGTTTCTGGATCGAGCGACAAATTGAACTGATCTTCCCAGCGGAATTCGAATCGTGCTTTACTCAAACAATTATCGCGGTATTGTGCTCCCGGGTGACCCTTTGCCAAATCGGCTGCGTGTGCCGCCAATTTGTAAGTGATCACTCCGTCTTTTACGTCTTTTTTGTTCGGTAAACCAAGGTGTTCTTTTGGTGTAACGTAACACAACATCGCGCAACCAAACCAACCAATCATTGCGGCTCCGATTCCTGAAGTAATGTGGTCATAACCTGGTGCAATATCTGTTGTCAACGGACCAAGTGTGTAGAAAGGTGCTTCGTGGCATTCTTTCAATTGCTTGTCCATGTTTTCCTTGATCATGTGCATAGGTACGTGTCCCGGACCTTCAATCATTACCTGTACATCGTGTTTCCAAGCAATTTTTGTCAATTCGCCCAAGGTTTCTAATTCTGCGAATTGAGCTGCATCGTTGGCATCTGCGATTGAACCCGGACGAAGGCCATCTCCTAAAGAAAACGCAACGTCATATTTTTTCATGATTTCGCAGATCTCCTCAAAATGCGTGTACAAGAAATTTTCTTTGTGGTGATATAAACACCATTTTGCCATAATGGAGCCTCCACGAGAAACGATTCCTGTAACGCGATTGGCTGTTAAGTGAATGTAACGCAACAAAACACCTGCGTGAATGGTGAAGTAGGAAACCCCTTGTTCTGCTTGTTCGATTAAAGTATCACGGAAAATTTCCCATGTCAAATCTTCGGCAACACCTTTTACTTTTTCTAGTGCTTGATAAATTGGAACAGTACCAATTGGAACTGGAGAATTTCGGATAATCCATTCTCTTGTTTCGTGAATGTTTTTTCCTGTCGATAAATCCATGATGGTATCCGCTCCCCAGCGACAAGCCCAAACAGCCTTTTCAACTTCTTCTTCTATCGAAGAGGTTACGGCACTATTACCAATATTGGCATTGATTTTCACCAAGAAATTACGACCAATAATCATTGGTTCGCTTTCAGGGTGATTAATGTTGTTAGGGATAATCGCTCTTCCCGCAGCAATTTCATCACGAACAAATTCAGGAGTAATCTTTGATTTTGGTGTGTTTGCTCCAAAATTATTTCCCGGATGTTGGCAAGCCATTCCTTTGGTAGCTTGTTCCAATTGTTCAATACGTTGATTCTCACGAATTGCAACATATTCCATTTCTGGAGTGATGATTCCTTGTTTTGCGTAATACAATTGTGTCACATTTGCGCCATCTTTTGCGCGTTTTGGTTTGTGATTGTATTGAAAACGTAAGTCAGCTAATTTTTCATCATTCAATCGTTGTTTTCCATATTCAGAAGTAATTTCATCCAATACTTCTACATCACCACGATCTAAAATCCATTGTTCGCGGATGCGAGGTAATCCCTTGCGAACATCCACTTGATAGTTTTCATCCGTATAAGGTCCGGATGTGTCGTAAACTGTTACCGGAGGGTTTTCTTCGATTCCTCCATTGTACAATTTCGTAGGAGATAAAGTGATTTCTCTCATCGCCACTTTGATGGGATGAATGGTTCCGTCGACGTAAACTTTCTTTGAATTCGGAAACGGTGTTGTTGAAATTTCGTGTTTCTGGCTCATAGTTTCTTATTTAATTTCCCCTCCTCAAGGAGGGGCAGGGGAGGTGACCTCTTCCTATTATTATTATTGTACTTTATTTTTTATTTTCAGTGGCATTACTTTTAATTCTCCCTGAGACGAAAGACTAATTCTTCATTCAATTTAGCCTCCTTGTGTTGCTTTAATAATTAGGATTTCAGCACAATCTTCAATATGTGTTGAAGTCCAATTGGTTTTGGGGACAATTCGTTCATTCACAGCAATGGCGACACCATGTTGCGCATTGGGAATTTCCAAATCCAACAATTGCTGAATGGTTAATTCAGATTGTTCGTACTGTTTTTCTTGATTGTTGATTGTTAACTTCATTCCTAAATATCATTTACACTTTAGGAATGACCAACATGGGTAGAATGCACCCGAAGAGTCCTTCACTTTTCCCTACGTCGGTATGAGCCGAATCAGGTTCAAAGGGTAAAATCTCAGCCCAATAATGGATATCGGACACCCCTAAAGTTGAAACAAATATATGAAATTTTTGTTTGAAGTAAAAATAAAAAAAGCGAACTTAAAAAGCTCGCTATGAAACTAATTGATATTAAACTTAGCAGGGAGGATTTGTTTATCGCTAATAAAATGAATTAGATAGGTCCCTGCTTGAAGTTGTAGGCTAAAAGAAAAGAGATTTTGACCTTTTTGGAATTGAATATTTTCTGAATTACAAACTTTACTAGTTAGATCTGTGATGATTAGTTTTCCTTCTACATTGTCTTCCACATCGATTTCAACATGGAAATTACCGTTTGAAAGATTAGGAAAAGCCTTGATTTGTTCTATTGAAGTTTCACATGCTGCAATGATTGGATCCAATGTAGTTGTTTCTCCATTTAAGAACACGATTGTCTTTCTATAGTATTTTGCGCTCACATTGGTAGGCAAACTATATGTATGTCCATTTGTTCCATTTGAAGATTGAACTACATATTTGTATTCATCCCAATTCATTCCATTGTTACTTTTTTCAATGATGTATTTTAGGATATTTTCCTCGTGATTCATTGTCCACGTTATTGTATTTGAGTGACAATCTGTGTAAAAATCAATAAGATCAATAGAAAGTGGAGTTGGAGTTGAACTTCCGTGTAATCAAAATTCAGAAAATCCAGGTACACTATAAGTTGAATAAAGGTGGTTGATTTGAACGTAAGTATCTCTTGTGAAAGAAGGAAAATTTCCCTTATAAGTAATGGTTATTTTCGTGTTGGAGATGATTGCACCTACAGGAACGTCAACTTGTATATTGACATCGGTATTGTTGTTGTAAATCAATGAACTAGAGGCTCCATTAAATCCAACATAGGTTCCTTTGTAGGTAATTGTTTGTGGAGAAAAACTACCTTGTAAACGTACTTGATCACCAGGACAAATTACTTGATTCGGACCGGCATCGATGTTAAAAGGTAATTCC
>DATGOZ010000027.1:0-6558 GCA_035305395.1 Taishania sp.
AAACTACGCATTTTTCATAACAAAGGAGAATTGCCTTATGAATTGAACTTTGGTCAGGATGAAATTCTCGTAGAATCGACTTACAACGACCCCGCAATTGGATATACGGATATCAATTTTACAGATCCACTTGACTCTTTGGATATTCAATTCTCACGAAAAATTGAAGGATACACAGAACTTGAAATTTATGGTTTCATTTTCATGAACGATAATCCGGGTATTTCATATAATTCGATTGGAATCAATGGAGCTGGACTTTATTCCTATTTAGCTTGTGCTCGTTTTGAAGAACAATTGAAAACGTACCCACCAGATTTCTTTGCTTTCTCTGTTGGAACGAATGATGCCAATGTACCATACGACAGATTCGATCCCCAAGTGTACAAAAACAACCTGGAAAAGCTCATGAAGATCGTACTTAGAGCAAATCCAAAATGTGCCTTGTTGCTTACTGTTCCCAATGATGCTTACTATCGTAAAAAGTATTTGAACAAAAACATTGCTCGTGAGCGCGAGGTTATTATCGAATTAGCTCACCAATATCAAATGGCTGTGTGGGATTTCTATGGCATCATGGGTGAACTAGGGTCTTCCAAAACATGGAATCGCAACAAACTGATGCAACCAGATTTAGTTCATTTCACATCAGTTGGATATCACCTCAAAGGTTCTCTTTTCATTGAAGCATTTCTAAAATATATGGAATCAATGAATCAAAAATTCAAGAATCCTTAAATCCCAAAAGCCAATCCGAAATTAGCACCAATTGCTGTACCTTTGTGAATATAGGGAAACGTTTTTGTGTGGCTATTTGTTAATTGGTGACGATATTCTGCAGTCAAATAAAGTCCAAAACGATTTGTAATATTGTAATGAATACCAATATTCGCAATAGCAGAAATTCCAAACGTGTTCATCCCATTGATGGTATTAATCTTATTCGTCGTCTCTGTAGCATAACTGTCAACAAATACTTCATCCTTACGGAATTTCATTTGAATTTGTGGCGAAAACCCTCCACCTACAACGAAACGTACTTTTTTAAAATCATACTTAAAATACAACTTAATTGGCATCCCAATCCATGAATACTTTGATGTGTAGTTATGTGTCGTATCTCCTTCAACTGTGTATAAATACTGCTCGTGATTTCTCAACCAAGAAATTCCAGCTTCCCACATCATGAATCGATTGATATCGTTTGAAAAACCTAGATGATATGACCAAGCTGCTTTGCTTACTTCATCTACCCTACTACCCAACTCTTCCGCAAATAAAGGATCCTTTGCCGGTGCAAGTGTTCGATAAGTACTTGCAATCGTTGTTCCAAGGAATACTTTTAAGTCGTAATTCGCTGTATCGCTTTTGGGTGTTTTTGGTGCTTTTTGCTTTTGAGTCTTCGTTGATTTTGGCTGATCACCTCCAATTTGGATTTGTCCAAAACTAAAAGATGTTAAAATGCTAATAAAAACTAATAATGATAAAATGCTTTTCATGAAATCTCCTTATATTCACATTGATTTTCAAATTTATCGAAAAAACATCGCAAATGGACACTACTGAGAAAAAAAAGAAATCAGTTCTTTCAAAAATCCTGAAATGGACTGGAGTAACCTTCGTTTTATTACTAATCGCCATCATTCTTATTCCAATCTTCTTCAAAGACAAATTGAAGGATATGGTTATTGATGAAGTCAATAAAACCTTGAATGCAAAATTGGAATTAGACGATTTTGATTTAACCTTATTGAGTACTTTTCCGAATTTATCGGTTCAATTGCATGGTACTCGTTTGAAAGGATTGAACGAATTTGAAGGTGTTACCCTTGCGGACGTTAAAACAGTTCGTGCAGATGTTGGATTTTGGGATGTCATCAAAGGTGATCAAATTTCAATTGATGCTATCTATCTAAAAGAGCCTCGAATTGATGTTCGTGTACTTCACGATGGAAAAGCCAATTATGATATTGTAAAGCCTGATTCTCTAAAAACTGAAGAGGAATTAGAAGAGCCTTCCAACTTTGCTTTGAAATTGAAAAAATATGAAATCGAAAAAGGTGAAATTCGTTACGATGACAAAGCAGGTGGATTATATGCTAAAATCGTCAACTTGAACCATGTAGGAAAAGGCGATTTAACAGCTGATGTAATTGATTTTGAAACAAAAACTACAACAGATGAGTTGACTTTCGAAATGGGTGGTTTGACTTATCTATCAAAAGTTAAAACAGATATCGTTGCAAACTTATTAATGGAGTTCAAAGAAAACTCCTCAAAATTCACATTGCGAGAAAATACATTCCAACTAAACGCATTGAAATTTGCAGTTGACGGATATTACGAAATGTTGGAAAAACATGATGACATAGACTTGAAATTGAACGCTGATAAAGCAACATTCAAGGAGTTTATTTCCTTAATCCCTGCATTCTACAAAACAGGATACGAAGGTATGTTGGCTTCAGGTTCTTTAAAATTAGATGCCAAAGTAAAAGGGAAATTGGATGACATTAATTTACCTGGTTGGGATGCTGGAATAAAAGTAACAAACGCAAGTATCAAATACCCCGATCTACCGGGAAAAATTTCAAACATTGCAATTAATGCAGGATCTAAATTTGCTGGAGGTAGCAACTTGGACAACATGACTGTGGATGTAGATAAATTCCATGCGGATTTTGAAGGAAATGTGTTAGATGCAACATTGAAATTGAGAAGCATCATGACCGATCCAGCTATTAAGTCTACAATTTTAGCTAAAGTTGACTTAGCTTCACTTGGCAAAGTCATCCCATTGGAAGAAGGAGAAAAATACAATGGAAAGTTAGATGCTGATATCAGTTTGGATGGAAAGATGAGTTACATCGAAAAAGAAAACTACGAGGCATTTAAAGCCCTTGGAACATTAAATCTAAAGGATTTCAATTATGCTTCTCCTGATATAAAACAAGAAGTTGAAGTTAAAGAGATGTTATTCCGCTTTGCACCACAGTATTTGGCTCTTGAAAAGTTAGATGCAAAAACAGGTAAATCTGACTTTGCAATGAATGGTACAATTGACAATTACATGGGCTATTTGTTCCGAGATGAGTTGTTGAAAGGAAAATTCACATTCAATAGTAATAACTTGGATTTGGATGAATTGATGAACATCGTTCCTGCATCAGAAACAAATACGGAGACAACAACTCAGTCAAGTGAATCCGGAGGTGTTGAAATTCCTGGAAATATTGATTTTGCATTGAACACTACAGTTAAAAAAGCGAAGTTTAACGGAATGGATGCTAACAATATTGTTGGTTTAGTTACGTTGAAAGATCGTGTAGCAACTTTACATAACTTGAATTTGAATGCACTTGGAGGTAACATTGGGTTGAATGGTAATTACAACACACAAAACCCATCTAAACCAAAAGTAGCTTTGGGTTATAACTTGAAAGAATTGGATATTCAACAATTGGTTCAAAACTTTGTTACTGTTGAGAAGTTAGCTCCAATCATGAAACATCTAAACGGTAAGATTACTTCAAATTTTAACTTGTCGACAGATCTAACTGAAAACTTAGATCCTATTCTTTCTTCTATCAATGGACTAGGAGATTTGTTGAGTTCGTCAGTTCAAATTTCTGGATTAAAAACATTGGAAAAAATTTCATCCGTGACCAAGTTGAACAACTTGAACAACCAAACATTGAAAAATATCAAAGCAAGTTTCAAAATTCAAGATGGAAAACTGGCTGTTAATCCGTTTGATATAGTTTTGGGAGGAATCAAAACAACTGTTCAAGGAACAAACAGCTTGGATCAGACAATTGACTACAAACTAAAAATGATCATTCCAAAAGATAGAATTCCAAAGGAAATGATAAAAGTTGTAGAACAAGCAGCTGCAAAAGTTAACGCTGTTGCACCAAAATTGAATTTGAATGTCATTCCAAATGAATTACCAATCAACGTAGGTGTTATCGGTTCATTCACAGATCCTAAAGTTACAACAGACTTCAAAGAAAAGCTGATGGAAGCTTCTGGGAATATGAAAGATGCACTTGTTGACACAGCAAAAGAAAAAGCAAAAGAAGTCGTTGACAAAGCAAAAGACTCTGTGAAAACAGTTGTAAACAATGCTGTTGATAAAGGAAAAGCTGAAGTCGAGAAGAAAAAGCAAGAGATTTTAAATATTGCACAAAAGCAAGCTGACAATGTGAAAGCTGAAGGCAAGAAAGTTGCCGACAGAATCCGATCTGAAGCTGATAGTGCTTACGACAAAGCTGTTGAAGCGGCTGGATCAAACCCAATTAAGAAAAAAGCTGCAGAAGTTGCCGCTAAAAAAGTTAAAGACGAAGCATACAAAAAGGCGAGTCAAACTGAGGACGAAGCCAATAAACGAGCAGATAGCATCATGGCGAAAGCTCGAGAAGAAGCTGATAAATTGAAATAATTTTGGGAGAGCGAAGCAATTAACTTCGCTCTTTCCATTTTATATCTGTCATAAAAACGGGTTCATAATAAATCCTTGTGTATTTTTGTAAAGAATTTCCGAAAGAAAACGGTTAAATGGAAAAAGAAAGAGAAAAAGAAGTTGGAAAAGAAAATCCGATAAGAGTCGGTATTTCAATTGGAGATATCAATGGAATTGGTCCTGAAGTTGTCATCAAAGCATTGAGCGACAATCGTATTTTATTGGACTGTACCCCTGTAATCTATGCATCAAACAAAGTTTTGGCACATCATAAAAAGTTGATCGAAAATCAAGAGTTTTCATATCAATCGTGTAAATCTGCAAGTGATGCTGTCAATAGAAAAGTGAATGTCATCAACTTATGGGATGAGGAAGTGAAATTTGAATTGGGAAAGCCAACTCAATTAGGAGGTAAATATGCATTCAAATCACTTGAGGCTGCAACACAAGATTTAGCTTCAGGAAAAATTGACGTATTGGTTACTGCACCAATTTCAAAAGAAGCAATGGCAATGTCAGGATTCAAATTTCCTGGTCACACAGAATACTTAGCAAGTCTTGCAGGAGAAGAAGAAGCTTTGATGTTGATGGTTGCAGGTGAACTACGTGTTGCTTTAGTGACAACTCACATTGCAATCAAAGAAATTAGTGAATTGTTAAGTACTGACAAGATACTTTCGAAAATTGAAGCATTAGATAAAAGTTTACGTAAAGACTTTGCCATTCAACGACCAAAAATTGCTGTTTTTGGATTAAATCCACATGCGGGTGAAAATGGAAAAATGGGTAACGAAGAACAAGAAATCATCATTCCAGCAATCAAAAAGGCAAACGAAAAAGGAATTTTAGCTTTCGGTCCGTATCCTGCTGATGGTTTCTTTGGCTCTAATGTTCGCAACCAATTTGATGCAATTCTAGCGATGTATCACGATCAAGGGTTAACTGCATTCAAAGCATTGGCTTTTGATGACGGTGTAAATTTCACTGCAGGGTTACCTGTTGTTAGAACATCACCTGATCATGGTACTGCTTTTGATATTGTGGGTCAAAATAAAGCTTCTGAATCTTCTATGAGAAGTGCAATATACTTGGCAATGGATGTTTTTAAAAACAACAAAATACACAAAGAGATTTTTCAAAATCCACTGCCATTCACGCCAGAAGACAAAAAGAAAGGAAGAAGAGATGATTAATTTATCCTCTGGGATTAGTACAATGATATTCGACATGAAGAAATTTATCGTTATTACATCAATCGTTTTATTTGGATGCAATACACAAGCGCAAAAAAAGACTGATAAAGTAATCGGTTTTTACAACATCGAAAACCTATTTGATACCATCAATCAACCACACAATGATGAAGAATTTTTACCAACTGGTAAGAACCAATGGACAAGTGAGCGCTATCTAAAGAAATTGGATCGTCTTAATCAAGTAATTGATTCTCTTGGTGACATTGTACTATTGGGTTTTGCTGAAATCGAGAACAAACAAGTTTTAGTAGATCTAAATAATGCTTCTAAAGCACGCAAAAACTTCGATGTTGTACACTTCGACAGTCCGGATGAACGAGGTGTAGATGTTGGAATGATTTTCAATCCAGCAGTTCTAAAAGTTGTCGACGCAGGTTATTTACGTTTTACACTTGAAAAATCAGAAACTCCACACACGCGCGATATCGTTTGGGGGAAGTTTGTGCATCAAAAAGATACCATCTTTGCCATGGTCAATCACTGGCCATCACGTAGAAGTGGACAAGAAGCAAGTGAACCGAATAGAGTTCAAGCTGCAACAGTAGCAGCAAATTTCATTGATTCTGTTATGCGCGTTTCTCCAAAATCTAAAATTATTTTCATGGGAGATTTGAATGATTATCCTTCAGATAAAGCACCTCAAATGATTGCCCAAAGACTTAATCCAATGATTACAAAGACTTCTGGAAAATTTGGCGGATCTTACAATTACAAAAACGAATGGAATATATTAGATCATTTGATGGTTTCACCAAATGCAACAAAAGGAAAATTCAAAATCGTCCCGAACTCGGGTCTTATCTATTCGAATGATTTTATATTAGAAGAATTCAAAGGACA
>DATGOZ010000028.1:0-2563 GCA_035305395.1 Taishania sp.
TTAGATCTAACCGACAAAGAGCGCAATCACCTTGCAACAACAGCTCATAAACCAATGGGAATTGTGGACTTAATCTATGCGAAGTTGTTTGAACTAAAAAAACAAGGTTTGGTTGAAAAGGAAGAGTTTCGGTCAATTGACTACAATTTGAACGGTTTTTTAAACATGATCGGGGCCTGCGAGCGCATCAAGTACACTCCTATCCCATTCTCCTATAGTTTGTTTATCAAGAAGTTTATTTTCATCTACACAAGTACTTTACCAATTGCATTTGTTGGTGTTTTAGGATACTTTTCCGTTGTTGTTACAGTACTTGTATTCTACGTGCTTGTGAGTATGGAAATCCTTGCGGAAGAAATTGAAGACCCATTCGGTTTGGATGATAACGACCTTCCGACAGATGAAATTTCTACGCGTATCAAACTAGTATCACACAACATTGTCAATCACAAGTAAATCGATTTTGACATTTAAAACATTCAGATGTTAGTAAATCACCGACTGACCTAAAGTTTTGTGCAAAGCAATTTGATACTTTCGTATTGACATAATTTTCAAGAAATGAACGTACATTTTATTGCTATTGGAGGAAGTGCGATGCACAATTTGGCGATTGCATTGAGTCGAAAAGGATACCAAGTTACAGGGTCAGATGACGAAATTTTTGAACCTTCATTGACTCGTTTGAAAAACGCTGGAATTTTGCCTACAAAAATGGGGTGGGATGAGAACAACATCACAACAGATTTGGATGCAGTAATTTTAGGAATGCATGCACGAGAAGATAATCCTGAATTGGTTAAGGCTAAAGAATTAGGATTAAAAATCTTTTCATATCCAGAGTATTTGTACGAACAAAGTAAGGACAAAAAACGCGTTGTCATTGGTGGAAGTCACGGGAAAACGACCATTACTTCCATGATTTTACATGTATGCAAGCAACTAAAATTGGATGTTGACTATATGGTTGGAGCCCAACTTGAAGGGTACGACTGCATGGTAAAACTCAGTGAAAGTGCACCAGTTGTGATTTTGGAAGGAGACGAATATTTAAGTTCACCAATAGATCGCAGGCCAAAATTCCATTTATACCAACCTAATGTTGCTATTTTAAGTGGAATTGCATGGGACCACATCAATGTCTTTCCTACTTTTGATAATTATGTTCAACAGTTCGATATCTTTTGCAACCTAATCAGCGATACGTTGATTTATAACAGTGAAGATATTGAAGTCAACAAACTTGGTGAGAAATACCGTAATAAAATTCAAACTGTTGCTTACTCTACCCCATCTTACAAAGTGACTGAAAGCGGTACAATTTTGACGCACAACGGAACCGATTATCAATTACAGATATTCGGTCAACACAACTTGCAAAACCTCATGGGAGCTATGTATGTTGGTCGAGAAATTGGTATTACAGAACATGACTTTTTAAGAGCGATTCAATCATTCACTGGAGCAGGTAAACGACTTCAAAAAGTGAATGAAACAGAAAATTTTGTGATGTTCAAAGATTTTGCACATTCTCCATCCAAATTGAAAGCGACAACCAAAGCAGTGAAGGAGCAGTTTTCAAACAGAACAGTTGTTGCCTGTATGGAGTTACACACCTTCTCTTCATTGAAGAAAGATTTTTTACCACAATACAACAATGCCATGGCAGAAGCCGATGTAGCAATTGTGTATTTCAATCACGAAGTTGTTCGACACAAGAAATTGGAACCAATCACAGAAGAACAAGTTAGTCAAGGATTTGGTGGAAATGTCGAAATCTTTACGGAAACACAAAAGCTATTAACACGTTTAAGAGGAATTGATTGGGAAAATAAAGTGCTTTTGATGATGTCCTCTGGCAATTTCGATGGTATCAACTACGATGAATTGGCCAAAGAAATTATAAAAAGTTAACGTCGACTATTTATTTTTTGTTCAAAAAAGCGTTAAATTTACTGCACAATTGTAATCGTGTAAACTAAAGTTGCTCAGATACATCTTCATATTGGTTTTACTAGGTGCGCTTTTTGCTCACTCTAGATCTACTCACTTCTTTGGAATTAGTGAAGCAGATTTGGCTGAAGGCATCAAGCTAGAAACCATTATGCTCAACGACCAAGAACGTGCGCGTATTGTTCCGGTTGCTATTTACACAAGTTATGCTGACAGCAATAAAACTGATTTACCAGTTATTTTGTTCAATCATGGTTATGGTAAAAATCAAGGAGATAGTTATTTAACTTATTCATACTTGAACGAACATTTTGCTTCTAAAGGTTACTGTGTTATTAGCATACAACACGAAGTCAAAACGGATGAAAAACTTCCAATGGAGGGAGATCTTCAAGTATTAAGAAGACCAAATTGGGATCGTGGAGTTGAGAATATGCGTTTTGTAATAAGAGAACTAGATTCAATTCGACCGCAACTATCGTTTAAGAACATGGTTTTAATTGGTCACTCAAATGGTGGAGACATTGCAGCAAATTATGTTGTTTCTCACCCTGATTCGGTTCAAGCACTGGTTACGCTAGACAATCTTCGATTTGGATTACCAAAAATT
>DATGOZ010000029.1:0-8891 GCA_035305395.1 Taishania sp.
CGCTAGTTGCAACCTTTTGTGTCAAGACAAAAGGTTAAAACACTATCTTTAATACCATGATTACCAACTCCACGCCCAACTTGAACCACCGCTGCCGTGCAAACACTGCTCGGTTTTGTTTTTATAATTGCTTGAAAAAAATATAAAACTATATTTATGAGTATCAAATGCAACGACTTATGCATGATATTTATAGCTGATATAGAATGCCACGCAATACTTCCCTTCGTTTACTTCAGGGTAATCTTTAATCTCAGTAGCCTCGCGCGACAACTGGAGAAACAACGTTGAAAGTACAGTTGAATTAAAGTAATAAAATATTTTACCTGATGAAAATTTGTTTATTAATTTTCTTTTTTCATTTTTTCGGTTTTTGTTTTGCACAAACCGTTGAAAATGGTGCCATTAAAGTAATAATAGTAGATTCAACTATGAATGATAGACATAGATTGATTATTATTTCTGAAAGTAATAATACTGCTATTAAAGATACAATCACTTCAAGTATGGTACATCGATTAACCGAAGGTTATTATACCGTAGTGGTTAAATTCCCACGTCAATCAAAAAAAATAAAATGGAAAAACATTCATATTTCTCCAGGTAGATTATTCTTTTTAGAAGTAATGTTAGTTAATGGTAGACTAAAAAGGAAAACGAAAACCGAGAAATCTAAATGGGAAAATTGTGGATAGCCCCCAACTCCCGCATTCTATGAATAAAAATTTTATTGAATGGAGACAGTTGATTTAATCTTCCTCTTCTTGATTGTTGAAATGAACACGCAGTAAGTTACCGTAATAGAGATCTTTTCCTGTCGTGGTTTTCATCCACAATTCTTTCAATTCAACAGAATAATCGGAAAAATAAAGTTCAGATAATTCTCTAAGTTGTTCTAAGGTTAATTGAGGCGAATACGTATTGACAATCAAAAATCCACCTGATTCAACGAGATTTACAGCAGTAGCAAGCAAATCATCAATTTTTTCTTCCAACTTCCACTTCTCTCCTTTCGCTCCGATTCCCCAAGCTGGAGGATCCATGATGATTCCTTTGTATTTGTTTCCACGCTTAACTTCACGAACGGCAAATTTTAATGCATCTTCTGCAACCCATTTGATATTCAACAAACGCGACAATTCCATATTGGATTTTGCCCAAGAAATCAATTGTTTTACAGAATCGACATGTAACGTTTCTGCTCCTACATTTCTAGCAACTAATGAAGCAGCCCCTGTGTAAGCAAACAAGTTTAAAAAACGATCGTCTGGCTTGACATGCTTTTCAATGAATTGCCAATTGATTTTTTGCTCTGGAAACAATCCAACATGCTTAAACTGTGTAATAGAAATATTGAATTTCAACCGATTGTAAGAGATTTCCCAAGACGATGGAACATTCTTTTTGAGTGCCTTCCACGATCCTTTATTTCCTTTTTGTACGAATTCCCAATGCGCCATTTCATTCCACTTATCAAATGGAATTTCGCTTTTAAAATATGCTTGAACTTCAGGTCGAATGGTGATGATTTTCCCCCAACGCTCCAATTTCTTTCCTCCTCCTGCGTCGATTAATTCATAATCCGCCCAGCCTTCTGTAAACAATTTTATTTGGCTCATTGATTTCTATCTACGTGGCATTTTCTTGCGTCCACCAGTCATTTGCGCCATACGCATTTGATTTGCCGATGGAGCCATTTTCAATTGATTTTGCAACATCACGATTTGATCTTTCAACATGCCAGAATCGTCAATTTTTTTAGCTTCGGCCAACAATTGCAATGCCTCTTGTTTTCTACCCGTTTGAGCACAGATTCCAGCTAAATGCATTCGTGCAATAGCATTATCATGTTTAGCTCTCAATCCCATTGATAAAGCCTTTCTCAATGATTGTTCAGTTTTCCCGAATCCATTTTCTTGCGCACCCAAAACTGCTTGCATATACATCACATAAGCTTGTTGTTTTTTTGGTAAAAACTGAGGTGCAGTGATTTTATTGAAGTGATATTTCGCCTTATCTTGATTGCCTAAACGCATTTGATAAAACGCCAAAATAATTCGTTCATGACGAAAGAAAAAGATTCCAATGAAAGCTGTAACGAAAATCATTACAATTCCCCATCCCCAATATCCATTAGCAAATAAAGCTACAGTTCCTAAAAGTGAAACAAGTGCCAAAGCACATTTAACGATAAATCCAAACATAAATTTTAATTATTCAATTGTTGCGATACATTTTAATTCAATAGCAATTGGTGTAGGTAATGAATTAATCTCTACTGTTGTTCTACATGGTTGATTGTCTTTAAAATATTCTGCATATAACTTATTGTACACATGAAAATCACGTTTCATATTAGTCAAAAACACAGTTACATCAACCAAATTATCCCAAGAAGACCCTGATTCCTCCAAGATAACACGAACATTATCAAAAACACTACGACATTGTGCTTCAAAATCGAATTCCAAAAAATTTCCATTTTTATCTAATGATAATCCAGGGACACCAGAATCTGTAGCATCAGACCCAGCAGTACGTGGTCCAACACCAGACAAAAACAATAGATTTCCTACTCTACGAGCATGTGGATACGATCCAACAGGTTTTGGAGCTTTGTTTGTAGAAATTTTAGAATGTTCCATGTAAAAAATTTTGCCCAAATATAGCCATTTTAACAAAGACATCTGCTTAATTACAAGCACAAATATTGATTTACGCATCAATTTATCCCAATAGACGAATTCATTATGGAGAATAATTGTATTTTAGATGCTTGAATTTGAAAGGCGCAATGAAACAAATACTCTGTATTTTAGTATTTTTCTTCACTCTTTGTACGGCATTTGGACAAAACAGTACCAAGCAAGAAAAACAATTAATTGAAGCCTACCAATCTGAAACGAAAGATGAACTCAAATTCATTAAATTACTCAATCTTGGTAAATATTACCTACAATACAACCTTCATAAAGCCGATTCTCTAAAAGATATTCTTGTTTCAACCAGTATCAATCAACACGATTCAATAAGACTCCAAGCATTGTTGTTTAAAGCTGATATAAGTTTACTATCAGGGAATCGTGAGGTTTACTACAAAGCTGTTTTAGCTTGTCAACCTTTTGTAAATAAAAATAGTACTGAATTAACACAAATTGAAATCTACAAGCATTTAGGGAAATACCACTTGTTTAACAAGGAATATGAAACCGCTGACTTCTACTTGCAACGAATGCTAAAAATTGCAAAGCAGTTAAATAGTAAGCAAGAAATTGCCAGAGCTTTCATGTTATTAAGCAGAAACAATACACTTAACAACAATAAAGACACCGCATTTGTTCAACTTGAAATGGCAATCCAATATGCAAGAAGAACATCAAACAAATCAATTTTAGCAGATTGCTTTCACCAACAAGCATTCAATTACAAATTCTTTGGACAATTAGAATTGGGTGTGGCAAAGGATATTTTAGCACTTCAAATTGCTACTGAGACTCGCAATCACATACAAATCGCTATTTTCTCAAATGAAATCGGTCGATCTCAATACTCTATTCAGAATTATCAAGAAGCTGAATACTACTTCAAACAAGCATTAGAAAATGGGAAAAGAGTCGGATTCGATCGAGAAATTGGGAATGCGATTTTGGAACTAGGTAGTATTTATTTTTCGAAAAAAAACTATACCGAAGCAATTCAAAACTGTCAAAAAGCACTCGCTATTTTCGAACGTTTACAATATGAAGAAGGATTGGGGCAAACATACAACCGTTTGGGGTTAATTTACCGAGAAAAGAAAGAATTTACAAAGGCCAACTCGCAATTTAACCAAGCGCTCATTCACTTTGAATCGATCGGAGATATGAAACAAATTGCAATGGTTTATCACAACGTTGCAACAATTTTCCATGCACAAAACAAACACGGAAATGCGCTCAATTATTTGAATCGCTCCCTCGAAATTAGCAAAGTATATGGTCCTTCCTCTCAAACATTTAGCACTTACCGCGTTATGTCAGATGTTTACAAAAGTTTAGGACAAACGAATAAAGCATTAGAATACTTACAATTGTACATCAACAACGTAGAAAATGATGCCGCTGAACAAAGAACAGGTAAAATAGCAGAATTAAATGAGCTTTATCGTGCAGATCAACGTGATCGTTTGATTCTATCTCAAGCCGACTCACTTGAACGCCAAAAACAAGAGAAGCAATTGACAGCAACACAATTGGAAAACGTACAACTTCGAAGTAATTTTCAAAAATATGTTATCGTAGTTTTTATTTTGATAATCGTTCTTTCTACTGTGATTGTCTACAACCGTTGGAATCAAAATAAAATTAAACAACAGCAAAAAGAAGCTGAAATGTCACAAACCCTATTGCGTACACAAATGAATCCGCACTTCGTGTTCAACGCAATGTCAGTTATCCAAAGTTATATATATGAAAACGACACAAAAAATTCTACGAAATTTCTTGTTAACTTTTCGCGATTAATGCGTTTAATATTAGAAAACTCATCAAAGGAAGAAATTCCAATTGAGTTGGAAGAAGAAATTTTGATAAAATATTTAGAAACACAAAAATTAAGGTTTGAGGATCGTTTTGAATTTAATATATTTATATCCCAAGAGTTGAAAGACGAACACGCAATGATTCCTCCAATGATTACTCAGCCTTTCATTGAGAATTCGATTGAACATGGACAATTGCATACAATTGAGGGAGGATTTATCAATGTTTATTTCCGAAAGAACAACAATATGCTGGAAGTAACAATTGAAGACAATGGAATTGGTAGAAAAGGAGCAGAAAAAAATAAAAAGAGTCGCGATCACAAAAGTATGGCTATGAACATTACACGTGAACGTATTAACAATTTGAATAAAAAGTATAAAACCGAAGGTTTCTTGAGAATCAAAGACTATGACAAAGTATTGCATACTGGAACAAAAGTCTTAATTTCGTTACCTTATAGGACAGACAGTCAACAAATTAATTAAGTCACCATGAAGAAAGCTTTGATTATTGATGATGAGAATAGAACCAGAGATTTAATCGCTAAAATGATTAATTCATTCGGGTTGGAGATTGAGGCAATACCTGCAGGAGAAAACGTAAAATCAGGTATCAAAGCAATTGAGGAGTACAATCCAGATATCGTTTTTCTAGATATTCAGATGCCTGATGGCACTGGGTTCGACTTACTAAATGCAATTCCAGATAAGAATTTTGAAGTGATTTTCATCACAGCACATGAGGAGTTTGCAATCAAAGCAATCAAATTTAGTGCACTTGATTACATTTTAAAACCAGTTGACCCCGAAGAGTTAAGGGGTGCAGTTGAAAAAGCGCTTAACTCGATGTCTGAAAACAAAGACCAAAGTCAGTTCGAAGCATTGAATCATAATATTGTGCCTCAACAAAAGAGAAGACTGGTACTTAAAACACAAGAAAGTGTTCATGTGGTTGACTTAGATCAAATCATTCGTTGCGAATCAGATCGAAACTATACTTCATTCTTCTTAACTGAGGGAAGAAAGATTTTGGTTTCAAAAACATTGAAAGAATTTGAATCGTTGTTGGTTGGTCACAACTTTATTCGTGTACAACAATCACACCTCATCAACCTTGATTATGTTGATCGATACAACAAAGGAAATGGTGGTTCAGTTGTCATGAGAGATGGTTCCGAAGTTCCGCTCTCACCAGCCAAGAGAGAAACATTCTTTAAAATATTAGAAAATCTATAAAAGAATAGCAGAACTCAATAGGTTCTGCTTTTTTATTTTGTTGCGTTAATTGCATTTAAAATCAATTCACCTGTCGCTCGAATTTCTTCTTCTGTAATAGTTAATGGGGGAGAAAGTCTGAAACTATAAGGGTGCGACAAGAACCAAAAGCTAATCAATCCATCTTCCAAACATTTTTTCACGACACGTTCAACACGTTCAAACGATTCCATATCAAAAGCGAACATCATTCCGATTCTTCGCGATTCTTTAATTTCATCAGATTGACAAACGATCGATTGTAACAAAGCTCCTAATCGTTCTACTTCAGCAAAATCAACTTCTTGCTCCAACACTTCCAAACCTGCCAATGCAGAAGCAGCAATAACTGGGTGACCTCCAAATGTTGTAATATGTCCCAACATTGGGTTATAAGTAAATTCCCACATCTTCTCTTGACTTGAAACAAGAGCTCCAATTGGCATTCCGCCTCCAAGCGCTTTTCCTAAAGTCAAAATATCTGGAACAATTCCAAAATGCTCAAAAGCAAACATTTTTCCTGTTCGCCCGATACCACATTGCACCTCATCAAAAATCAATTGAGCTCCAACTTCTGTACAACGGTTTCTCAACGCTGTCAAGAACTCAATTGTTGGAATACGAACACCTGCATCACCTTGGATTGTCTCTAAAATTACACCAGCAGTTTTTTCTGTAATTTGATCCAACATGGAGATATCATTATGCATCAAAAAACGAACATCTGGCAAAAGTGGTCTAAAGGCTTCCTTCTTAATCTCGTTTCCAGAAACACTCATCGAACCATGCGTGCTTCCATGATACGACCCTCTAAAAGAAACCAATTCTGTTCGACCAGTGACACGTTTAGCTAACTTCAATGCTGCTTCATTCGCTTCAGTTCCTGAATTTACAGCGTAAACACAATTCAATGAAGGAGGTAACAATGAAACAAGCTTTTTACAAAAATCTAGCGGAGCATCTTGAATATATTCACCATACACCATTACATGCATGTGCTTCTCAACTTGATCTTTGATTGCTTGAATAACTTTCGGATGAGAATGACCAATGTTATTTACCCCAACTCCAGCTATCATATCGACATATCTTTTACCATTTTTATCAATGATATAAATCCCTTCAGCACGATCAACATCAATCAAATATGGGGATTGATTCGTCTGTCCGGTCAATTTTAGAAAGTCATCTATCCTACTCATCCGAATAATTGTTTATTTGAAATAAAATCAATTTCAAAATTACATTTTTTGAGGTATTTTTGTGCAATTATTAATATGCATTCATAATAATTAGTCCAATTTGTTATGTTTTTAGAAAAGTATTTTGGAATCACATATCACCAACTGATTCAATTGATCATTCAATATGGTTCTAGATTAATCGTCGCAGTCATTTTATTAGTTGTTGGATTCTGGTTAGCTGGATTTTTATCAAAAGCAGTTAGAAGACTAATGTCTAAAAGTGAAGTTGATAATAACCTCATCGGATTTATATCATCTCTAGTTTCTGGAATAGTCAAATTATTAGTTGCTGTTACGGCTATCACGCAGCTTGGAATTGAGATGACATCCTTTGTGGCAATCTTAGCTTCTGCTGGTTTGGCTGTAGGTATGGCTTTTTCTGGAACGCTATCAAATTTCGCCGGCGGAGTTATGATATTACTATTCAAACCATTCCGATCTGGAGACACTGTTTATTTACAAAATATTGAAGGAACAATTCGTGAAATAACGATTTTCAATACCATCATGACGACTTCAGACAACAAGATTGTCATTCTACCAAATGGACCTGTTTCTAATGGTTCAATTGTCAATTATTCATTCCACCCTGAACGTCGTGTTGAATGGAAAATTCCGATTAACGATCCGTCAGAATTTTCAAAAGCCAAAGAAATAATTACGGAAATATTAAAAAACAGTGAAGATGTACATCATAATAGACCTATTTTTTGTAGGCTTAGGTGATCTATCTTCAGCTCCGTTCACTGTAGTTGTACAAGCATGGACAAAAAATGGTAATCACAGTAGATTATTCTACGAAAAGAATGAAGCATTTTTTAATGCATTCAAACAACATAACGTCTCATTTCCAAGCACATCAATGGAAGTTAAATTAAAACAACAATGATCGAAGAAGATATCATCGCATTATATCGAAGAAGTAATCAATTTGGAAGGGAGATAGAACTTGAATATGAGGTTCTATCAGATGGTCAAGTACTTCACCAACTCACAATAAAGGAAAAGCATCTTGCAACACCTGTTGCTGCTCATGGAGGAGTTATTGCTGCACTTGCTGACTCAACTTTGGGAGTTGCTGCACTCGCCTACTCGCAACAATTTGGCAACCTCGTTTCTACAGTAGAGTTTAAAATCAACTATCTCAAACCAGTGCTTTTAGGTGATACTATCAAAGGAGTTTCACGCATCAGACAAGCTGGGAAAAGATTGGTATTCGTAGATGCTGATTTCATCAACCAACGAGATGAATTGATTGCAACAGCAAGTGGAACTTTTAATCAATATCCCTTTTCAAAGGTTTTTAATATCTAATTGATGCGCGATTTCCCTAAAGACTTTGTAGAATTAGTAACACAAGATCAACATCTTGGAGCAACTCTCCTAGAGGCACTCAATACTGAATCTCCAACATCAATCAGGGTAAATCCACACAAGAAAAAACCAAGCTTCGAAAATGGAGCATTTATTCCTTGGTGTGAAAATGGTTTTTTTCTAGAAAAACGTCCAAATTATACGTTGAATCCGTTATTTCATGCAGGGACATTTTACCCACAAGAAGCAGGTTCAATGGTATTAGATTACGTTCTTAAACAATTAACCATTCCAACAGATGCTGTGATTTTGGACTTATGTGCTGCGCCTGGAGGAAAAAGCACTTTAATCCAATCATATTTAGATGGAAACGGACTTTTGGTTTCAAACGAAGTCATCAATCAACGCGCAAAGGTTTTAAAGGAAAATTGCTCCAAATGGGGATATGCCAATACTGTTGTAACAAACAATGACCCATCTGATTTTGAGCGATTACCTTCATTCTTTGATGTAATTGTTGTTGATGCTCCATGCTCAGGTGAAGGTATGTTTAGAAA
>DATGOZ010000030.1:0-2205 GCA_035305395.1 Taishania sp.
TAAAATTGACAAAAAAATTCGGGATGCATGGATGAGTCTATATCAACAATATACAAGCATATTGGGTGAAGATTCAGCAAATAAACTAACTGAAAAAATGTATCAAACTGTCAAAAAACTCAACACTTAATTTTTTAACAGGCTTAATTGCGTGTACAAACAAATAATTTAATTATGAAAACAAAAAAAATAGCTGTTATTGGATCCGGCGCGGTGGCACAGACATTAGCTGAAGGTTTTAACAAACATGGATTTCAGGTTATGATAGGAACACGATCACCTGAAAAACTAGAAGATTGGCTATCCAAAAATAAAGGGGTTTCCGTAGCGTCAACTGCAGAGACCGCAAAGTTCGGAGACATAGTTGTATTGGCCGTAAAAGGATCTGTTGCCAGGTTGGTAGTTGAAGAACTCCAGGAGTACCTCAATGGAAAAACTGTTATCGATACAACCAATCCAATTGCAGAAAGTGCACCAGAAAATGGTGTTTTGAAATTCTTTACAGACCTGAACAATTCACTCATGGAAGATCTTCAGAAAGCCGTTCCACAAGCCAATTTCGTTAAGGCTTTTAACTCAATCGGTAGCCAATATATGGTGAATCCAAATTTTGGAACACCGCCAACAATGTTTATTTGTGGTAACGAAATTGAATCGAAGAAAGAGGTGTCAGAAATACTACAAATTTTTGGCTTTGATGTTGAAGACTTTGGCGAAATGGAATCTGCACGAGCAATTAGAACCTCTATGCATGCTTTGGTGCATTCCTGGTATGCTTAACGGGCAATGGTCGCACGCCTTCAAACTGATCAAAACCTGATAAATATCATATTTAATGTTTATTCGGAATGATGATTATCATCATTTCCAGCTTCTGAGTGGACTAATTTTGATTCATAATTTTTAATCAACTAATTATGAAAACGAAAACCACTAACCCGATTGAATTGTTCCTTCATGAACAAAGTCTGAAAAAGACAGAAAAGGCTTCCAAATCAGAAATTACAGTTGTTCCAATTAAAGATGGTGACGGTATTTTTAAACAAATAGTGGCAGAAGAAAACAGATTTTTCATTATTGCGATGATTCTTCTAATTGTGGGTTGTTTGGGTGGTGTCGCTATTGCTCTTGGAGCTGGAGGCAAAACAATTCAAACTGCATTGCTCGTATTTCCAGTCATGGCAACGTTATCTCTGATTTTAGCCGTTCAGCCAATGAAGTACATTGTTGCATCTACTATCATTGCCGTGTTTATTGACATATCTGTAATCGTGTTCAACCTTATCTAATGGACGCTACAGACTACTTATTTTATGGATTTGGACAAGTTGTTTACAGTCTTGCTCTGGTAGATGGGGAAATTCAGCGTAGTGAGGAAGCGGCATTAGTCAAAGAAATTGAGCGTAGTTTAAAAGATCATGGAATTAACTATGATATTTCGCACATCATATTTGAGTTGTTAAAGTCACCCAAAATTTATTCGTCCGAAGATGCATATGATGAGGGATTAAAGTATATCCGATTGGGTAGCCATAAACTCACAAGTTTAATGCATGATTTCATGGTCTCCACATTAAACAAAATCGCATCATCTTATCCTCCAGTTGTTGTTGAGGAAGCGGGCATTTTGGCGCGATTCGAAAAGGACATGCAATCATTAAATTAGCCGTTATGAAGATATTTTTACCAACCGATTTTTCTGACTGTTCGAAAAAAGCTTGTGTATTTGCTGCATCGCATTTACCTGAGGATTTTGTCTTCACATTGATTCACGCGATTCATACGCCCCAGGCAGGCGCTACATTGCTTATAAATTTGGATGAGGAATTAAGGAGTGTAGCAAGAGAAAATATGGAATCTCTAGTTAAAGAACTTGAATTCATTTTTCCAGCTATTGAATTTAAAAGCATAATTAAGTTTGGTTCCGTGAATCAGGTTGTAAATGAAATTGTAAGCGCGGATGATTTAATTGTTGTTGGAACTACTGGTGCTTCAGGAATTAACTCTGTGATCGGAAGTAATACCAGTGGACTCATTAGATACGCTAAGTGTCCATTGATTTGTATTCCTGATTCTGTCAATCCATTGAAACAACTTAATAAGGCAATGTTTTCAACTGACTTTAAGAATGATGCATCAATAAAACAGCTTGACAAACTGGAAAAATTATTATCCATTCTGAGACTTAAGATTGAGGTGTTGCAT
>DATGOZ010000031.1:0-4041 GCA_035305395.1 Taishania sp.
AGATGATGCTGAAATGGGGCGTCGTTTAAACCAAGAAGCGGCAAAAGCAATTAAATATGGCGGAATGAGTGAGGAAGATGCATGGAAAATGGTGACATTGAATCCAGCTAAATTGCTTCATTTGGATGATCGTTTGGGAAGTATTAAAGTTGGAAAAGATGCTGATTTGGTCCTTTGGAACGACAACCCATTGACAATTTATGCTGTTCCAGAAATGGTGATGATAGAAGGAGCAATTTACTTTGACCGCAAAACGGACGCTGAGTTGCAACGTAGAAATCAGATAGAAAAAGCCCGTATCATCAACAAAATGCTTAATGAAGGCGATGGTAAATCTGAAAGAAGAAAATTCGAACCTTCAGAACCGAAGTTTTTTCACTGTGATACTTTAGGAGAAGAAGGAACAACAGAAGCAAATGCTCATTAAAAGAACGATATGAAACGTTATAGATTAATTCAGTTGATTTTTTTCATTACCATTGGTTTCCAATTTGGAGCAAATGCACAGCAGGATAAGATTCTAATTATAAATGGATTTTTGCACGTTGGTAATGGTGAAACGATTGCAAGTGCAGCTATTGGTATTAAAGATGGAAAGATTAGTTTGCTCAAAAATTCGTTAGCATATTCTTATTCTGTTACCGATTGGGATACGATTATTGATGTTAGAGGTCAACATATTTATCCTGGATTTATTGCTCCGAATGCAACGCTTGGTTTGACAGAAATTGATGCTGTTCGTGCGACATTAGATTTTCAGGAAGTTGGTATTTTTAATCCTCATGTGCGCTCACAAATAGCATACAATGTAGAGTCTGAAGTGATTAAAACAGTTCGTTGTAATGGAGTATTACTTTGTCAACCTACACCGAGAGGTGGTTTGATTTCAGGAACCTCTAGTGTGATGGCGATGGATGGATGGAATTGGGAAGATGCTACGATTTTGGCTGATGATGGTGTTCATATTAATTGGCCTTCTTCCCTTCAGCGATCAAAGGAGAAAAGATCTCTATTGGAAAAGTCAACAGATTATACGAATAAGAAAATGGAGTTGCTTTCATTTCTGAATCAAGCATACCACTATGCAACAGATAAAAAAGCAGCGTTTGATTTGCGTTTTGAAGCAATGAAAGCGTGTTTTTCTGGTAAAAAGCGTATCTATTTTCATGCTGATGAGCTTCAACAATTACATGATATCATTGATGTTGTACAGCAGTTCAAATTACCTTATCCAGTTATTGTTGGGGGATATGATGCACATTTAGTAGCTAGAAAGTTGAAAGATGCAAAGATTTCGGTGATGTTGTACAGAACACATAGTTTGCCGAAGCGTGAAGATGATCCCGTGTTTCAACCGTATTCAACAGCAAAACAATTAGCCAACGAAGGTGTTCTTTTTTGCTTACAAAACGAAGGAGATATGGAAGCTATGAATGCTCGAAACTTGCCTTTTCTTGCTGGTACAACAGTTGCTTTTGGTTTGACTGATGAGGAAGCTATTGCTGCGATTTCATCTAATTCAGCTAAGATTTTGGGAATTGATAAGGATTATGGCACAATTGAAATAGGTAAATCTGCAACCTTGTTTGTGTCTGAAGGGAATGCACTTGATATGCGTACAAATCGTGTTACTTTGGCAATGATTAACGGTCAGTTTGTTAATCTAAATAACAAGCAAGTCGAACTTCAGAAAAGATACCAAAAGAAGTATAATTCTAAAAAATAGCTATAATTTTACGATTCTGATGGTAGAATCTAACAGAAAGTTGATCGAAATACTTAAAAATGTAGGAATCGCTATTGCTGGTTTTTCGCTTACTGTTGGAGTTTGTCACCGACTAAATATATCCAATTCGATAAGCTATGGTTGGATAAATTTCTGTTTCATTTTGTCGATTTATTCATTGCAGCGGATTGCAGATAAGTCAAATTTTCACTTAAAAGATTTGTTCATCAATTTTGCTGTAAATACCGACTATCAATTACTGTTTTTTTTCTTCTGTTGTGGAACTATTAGTTTTTTCTGTACGGTTAATTTTACATTTCCAATAATAATCTTGAGTGCATTATTTTTATTGATTGCTTTAGGTTATACAATGCCAATTTTTGGAAAAAAGTTGAGAGAAATTCCGTATTTAAAGGATTGGGTAATTGCAGGTACTTGGACTTTTGCTATCGTATTATTCCCGTTATTGAATGAAGGTTTGTATCAGTCCGAGTGGATACCGTTTCTATTGATTTTTACGTTGTATATTTTCGCGTTGGTTATTCCGTTTGATGTTCGTGATTTATACATTGATTTTAGATATCAGAAGACTTTACCTCAACTCGTTGGACCGTCTAATGCTTCTTTGATTGCAATTTTCTTAATTCTCATCTATTTTGCTGTGCACTTCCTTGTTCCTTTTGAACAGAATAACTCTTTCCTGATTGCACTTGCATTAGGATTGATGTTACAAATAATACTGATTTACCGAATAGGTTTTATGAATAAGGAAAAGCAAGTTCCGTTATTAGATTGGAGCATTGCCATCGTTGGTCTCAGCTACTTGTTTTGAGTTTTCATTCTTCGGAAAGATGCGCTTATTCCAAATCAATAGGATGATGATTCCAACCGAAATAGCAGCATCTGCTATGTTCCAAATTGCTGGAAAGACTGGATTTCCTCCGATAAACGGTATTTTTTCAGGCCAAGTAGCATCGAATTTGAACATATCAACCACGTTGCCAAAAAGAAACCCGCGAGGTTTAGTTTCCATTTGTTGTGCAAAACCCCAAACATCACAATCCACATAAATACCAGATCCTTCTTGTAAGTTGAAAGGGAAACATGGATCGTAAGGGAAGTAATAATCAAAATACATTGAATCCAAAAGATTTCCTGTAGCTCCTGAAATAATTAATCCCAAAGGAATGAGAAAGTTAAGTTTTGCCCCATTCTTAGCCTGTTTGAACCAATAGTAGATTAGTCCAATGACAGCAAGAATTCTGAAGATACTAAGTGCAAGTTTGTGCCAAGCTTTATTACCGAATGAAGTGCCAAAAGCCATTCCTCGATTTTCGATATATTCCATTACAAACCAATCGCCTAAAATCGGATATTCTAGACCCAATTGGAAATTGTTCTTCACGTAGATTTTTAACAATTGATCAAGTAGAAGTATCAAAAAAACGATACTTCCAACAACGATCAACGGTTTCTTAATGGAATTACTTTTGCTCATTATTTTTTGCCTCAATACTCAACGTTGCATGTGGAACCAAAAGTAAGCGTTCTTTTTGGATTTTCTTACCAGTAACACGACAAATTCCGTATGTTTTGTTTTCGATACGAATTAAGGCATTTTGTAGATTTTGAATGAATTTTTCTTGTCTAGCAGCCAACTGGGCAACTTCTTCACGCGACAAGGTATCAGACCCATCTTCCATCATATTGAAAGTTCTTCCAGTATCATTCGTTCCATGATCATCAGTATGAGATAAAGTTCCCTTTAAAAGCTTCAAGTGTTCTTGAGCTTCTGCTAATTTTTGTTCAATTAAGACTCTGAATTCTTCCAATTCTGCATCTGAGTATCTAATCGTTTCCTTCATCTCACTCATGTTAAGTATAGTTTGTATGTTATTTTTTCTAATTCTAAAGTCAGCAAAAATAGCATTTTATTCCAAACATGCAAGTTGAACGAAGGTTAATTAAGGGTGTTTTCAAATTAAATTAAAGTTTAAAACTTCCTGTTCTTGCGAGCTGCTTGAAGAACTCCTCCTCCGACAAATCGATGATAATTGCACCAGGGAAATAGAATTTAGCAATCTGGCGAAAATCAAAACCACTACGTGCCATTTTCATCGCCCCTTCTTGGCAGAGTCCAACACCATGACCGTAGCCTCTCCCTGTAATCACGACATCAGATCCATCTAAATAAGTCGAGAAGAAAGTTGATTTCAAGGAATATTTCTGTCTAATATCTCTTAATGGAATACCAAGTGCAGGAGTTAAGAAAAATGCTTTGCGTTCGGTTTGTTCAAAATTGAAAATTCGTTCAG
>DATGOZ010000032.1:0-2459 GCA_035305395.1 Taishania sp.
TCACCGAAGTCATTCATAAGACAATATGTGTTTTGACAAAACTGGTCAAAAGTAAGTATTATTTTCCGATTGTCAGTCCGTGCGGTGGAAAAAATTTAGTTCTTTTGGTTTTGCGAAGGGTCGGGCTTGTGTGTCGGGCAAAACCAAATGTGTCTTGTCCTAAAATAGGTTTACACATTTTATAAATAATTCTCTACTCCACCCTCAATTCGCGCACGTTACTGCGATAGGTTTCCATTAGGTCTATTTTGCGGACGTAGCCGACGTATTCATGGTGGTCGTTGATGAGTACCAAATCGTTTTTAGTGACATCCATATAACGCAACACATTGCGGGTGCGGGCTTTCTTCGAAAACGGTTTGATGGGTTGGATTAACTCAATGAGATCGTTTTGAGAAACAGACTGCTCGACAAATAGATGTTGCACATCTTTCAAATGAACGATTCCTAAAATGTGGTTTTTCTCATTGACAATCGGAATGAAGTACTGTCCTGAGGTGATAAACATTTGTTTGAGTTGTTCGAAATCGAATGGATAAGCTAATGTTTTAACGTCTTTTCGAATGTGGTTGCTCAAGAGGATTTTATCAATCAAATTGCGGTCTTTGTCGGAAGTAAACACAATTCCTTTGTTAGCAATTTTGTACAAATCCATAGGATATTTATCGTAGTACTTCGCAATGGCAAAACTGATAGAGGAAACGATCATCAGAGGAATGATGAGACCATAACCTCCCGTCATTTCGGCAATCAAGAAGATTCCTGTGAGCGGAGCGTGAAACAAACCACTCAAAACTGCTGCCATTCCAACAACAGTGAAATTATCGATTGGTAAATCTTTTAGCCCAATCAATTCGATGAATTTACTGAAAGCAAATCCCAAATAGGATCCAACAAACAAGGATGGTGCAAAATTACCACCATTACCTCCACTTCCAAGCGTTAGTCCCGTTGCAACAGCTTTGACAAACATCACCAAAATGATAATCATCCACACAATCCAACTATTTCCTTTCCACATTTGAAAGATGGAATGTTCTACCAAATCTGTTGCATTGTCATTCGCCAATGATTTAATACTCTCATATCCTTCTCCAAACAAAGTTGGAAAAACGAAAATCAACAATGCCAACAAAGATGCACCAACAATTCCAGTCATGTAATCACTCGAAAAGCGCTTGGAAAGTTCATTTTCAACTTTTCGGAACATACGAGCATAGTATATGCAGACAAAACCTGCTGCAACTCCAAGAACGATGTAATAAAGTGTGTTGTGGTAATCAAAACTCAATTGATTTGTGAATTGAATCAGCAAGTTTTCTTCGAAAGCAAGGTTCCCAACAATTGCTCCAGTTGCAGCAGCCATCAACAAAGGGATAAATGCTGTAACGGACATATCTGCCAGCACGACTTCAATCGCAAAGAGCACACCTGCAATCGGTGCGTTGAACGCTGCTGCAATTCCTGCTGCCACACCACAAGCCAAAAGAAGCGTACGATGTTTGTATTTAAACTTGTAATATTGCGCGTAATTCGACCCGAAAGCTGCACCGGTAATTGTGATAGGTGACTCTAGCCCTGCAGAACCTCCCATACCAACAGTTAAGGAACTTGTAACAATCTGAGCATACATCTGTTTCTTAGGCATAATTCCAGAGCGTTTGGCTACTGCAATCATAATTTGCGCAGTTCCTTTTTCGATACGTCCGCCTAAAAAGCGTTTGACAACATAAATGGTCAATAAAATTCCAATTACAGGGAGAATACTTTTGAAATAAGGCAGTTGAACCAATGCTGTAAGATAGCTACTGAATCGAAACACTCCATGAGCAAAAGCCTTCAGTACAACCACTGCCAATGCAGAAGAAATTCCAACCAATACGCATGAGAGATACAAGAATTGCTGTTCACTCAACAAAGGCTTTATTTTGTGCAGAATATTCTGAAAAAACTGTAATATACGCTGAATTGTGCCTTTCATTCGGGATTTTCACTTGTGCCCGTAAAGTTACACTATTTCTATCAAATCCCAAGTTTAGAAATCTTGTCATGAAATTCTCCCTGCAAATCAACCACTAATGTTTTTCCTTTGGGTGTCTTCAATTTAAGCCAGGGAGCATTAGAAACAGGTCTAGCAGGAAGAAAACTACGTCCTGGCATGAATTTCAATCCATCCAAAATTGATATTTTATAAATCTTTGTGCGATGATTTCCGAAAATTGACCATGTTTTAATTGTAACATATTCATCGTAGAAGGATTCAATTTTCAAAACATAGCGACCATTCAGCCATAGAACTGCGACTAACATCAAATTTGAAACAATCAAAAAAGTAATCATCCAGCAATACCCTGTAAAGGTTGAACTAAATTCCAACAAAAAACCTTCTAAATCAGAAAAAATTAGCACTGCAACAAAACAAGAAAGCACAACAGAAACTAATGTTACAAAGTACAATA
>DATGOZ010000033.1:0-11777 GCA_035305395.1 Taishania sp.
TCAAGAAATCAGGTGCAATGGTGCGTTTTCTCAATGTGTAAAAAGCACTAAATCCAGAGAGGATGAATAACATGTTGGTGTACCAACTCGGAGGGTTTAATAGCAATCCAAGACTTAACACGCAAGGAAGTAACCATTCTATTTTAAGTTTGTGTTCAGCTTTGTTGTAGCTAACTAATAGAAAAAACAGGGCTAAAATGAGGCATTGTGTAATACGGAGAATGTCAAAAATTATATTGTTTTGAACTGAAAATTGTGCTTGCTGGTCAAGGAAAATTTCCCAAAAAAATGGGTGGATGATGACTCCCAATGTTGCAAACCCAAGAAAAGTATAATGTACCTTCGTTAGACCTTTAAAATGGGGTGCAAATCCAACTAGTGTTAGTACAAAAACAAATAGTTCAACATAGGTGATTGGAACAACAAATTGTCCAAACTGAAATAGATTGAAAATGCCAAAAAGGAAATACGACAAGACAACAATTGAAATGGATTTTCCTGTTGCTGTCATATTATTTCTTTGCTAAAGCCTCGAAAATGTAATCAAATGTTGATAAAATAACTGGTTCACCATCAACAACAGCTACATCGTGTTCGAAGTGTGCACTAGGTTTACCATCAGCAGTCACGATAGTCCAATTATCATCTAACATTTCAACACGTTCTGTTCCAACATTAATCATTGGTTCAATTGCAATTGTTAAACCATTTTGGATTTTCTTACCGCGTCCTCTACGTCCATAGTTTGGTACTTGAGGATCCTCGTGCATTTTTGTTCCTAGACCGTGCCCAACTAAATCACGAACAACTCCGTATCCGTGTTTTTCAGCATGTGTTTGAATGGCCCAGCCGATATCTTCTATGCGATTTCCAGCTCTAGCTTGTTCAATTCCTAAATAAAGACATTCTTCTGTAACTTTTAGCAATTGTTTTTTCTCTTCTGAGATTTCACCAACTGCAAAAGTATAAGCGTGGTCACCATAGTATCCTTTGTAAATTGCCCCACAATCAACAGAAACGATGTCTCCTTCTTGAATTTGACGTTCAGTCGGTAATCCGTGTACTACTTGCTCATTGATTGAAATAAGCAATGTGCTAGGACAACCATACAGTCCTTTGAATCCAGGAACTGCATTTTGCGAAATGATGTACTCCTCGGCTATGCGATCTAGTTCCAATCCTGTGATTCCTGGTTTTAAAACTTCCGCAATTTTTCCTAAAGTTCTACTAACAATTTGTGCAGCTTCACGCATGATAGCGATTTCTTCTGCTGTTTTATATTTGATCATTTCGCGACGTAAAAATTTCATTTGGGCTACAAAGATACAAAAAAGAGGTTGCTCATTGTGAACAACCTCTTTAAAAATATGTTAAGTGTTGGAGTGAGATTATTTAACTCCGTGCATCATCTGACTCAATTTTCTAGACAATAACAACATCAATAATCCTAGTCCGATTACGAAACCAGCGATTGTAACAAAGATTGTTCCTGCGCCTAGTCTTTCAACGTAAGCTGCGATAAATCCTCCGATGATGTTTGCAACAAATGATGACAACATCCAAACTCCCATCAGCATAGAAGCTAATTTCACTGGTGCTAATTTTGTTACAACTGACAATCCTACAGGTGATAAACAAAGTTCACCAATTGTGTGGAAGAAATAAGTCAATACTAACCATGAAAGAGCTGCTTTTTTCAATACTTCTTCTTGTCCACCAACTTGTGTAACCTCAACAGAGAAAGTTGCCAAATACATGAATAAGAATCCAACTCCTAATAGAATCATCCCTAGTGACATTTTTACTGGAGTTGTAAGTCGCTTTCCATATTTAGATGTCCAAAACCATGCAAAAACAGGTCCTAATACAACAATGAAAATTGGGTTGACAGATTGGAAATATGTTGTTGGAATTGTCCAACCAAACAACTCACGGTTGATATAGTTGTCAGTATACAAAGTCAATGAAGAACCAGCTTGTTCGAAACCAGCCCAGAAGAAGATTACAAAAATTGTCAAGATAACAATTACAGCAATACGTTGTTTCTCGACTGTAGTTAAAGGAGTTTTTACATCCACAGTAGCGTCAGTATTTGATTTTGATACTTTACCAGCAGGTTTTTCACCGATTTCTAATAAGTATTTTTTAGCCAATAAGTTGAATGCAACTTGACCAATCAACATACCAATAGAAGCAGCTAAGAATGCATATCTAAATCCGTAAGATAAGATTTGTCCGTCTTCTCCTTTTACTGCAAACCATTCTTCTGCTAACGTACCACAAATCAATGGTGCGATTAATGCTCCAACGTTGATACCCATGTAGAAAATAGAGAATGCTGAGTCACGTCTATCATCTCCTTCACGGTAAAGTTGACCAACTAATGTAGAAATATTAGGTTTGAAGAATCCATTACCGATGATTAATAGGATTAATCCTAGAGCCAAACCGAAGTGTGTATTAATTGCAAAAAGAACAAATTGTGCGACCATCATGGTGATACCACCAATAGTAATGGCGTGACGTTGTCCAATGAATTTATCTGCAATCCAACCACCAATAATAGGTGTGAAATATACAAAACCTGTGAAGAATCCATAAATCAAAGATGCAGTATCAGCAGGAATGTTGAGTCCATTTTCAGCCCATAATTTGATCATGTACAACATTAAAACTCCACGCATTCCGTAGTAACTGAAACGCTCCCACATTTCTGTGAAAAATAATAGAAATAACCCTTTTGGATGACCAAAAAGTGTCCCTTTACTTTCTACTCTAGATATCAAGTCATTCGCATCATGCTTTGAAGCGGATGTACCGTCGATAATTTTTGAACCCGTATCTGACATATGTAATTTTTAAAAGTTGGTTGTGAATTTATATATTTTTAACGTATATGCAACAAAAAAAGATAAAACGATTTAATAGACATTAACTAATGCTTAGAAGAATGTATTAAACAGTTGGGTTTTATTTAATTCCGTGCATTAACTTTTTGATTACCGGATGCAATGCCATTACTAATAATGCAGCTCCTAGTGGAATGAAAGTAAACAAAAGGAAAAAATGCGCTAATGAGTACTCTTCCTTGATTGCTTCAACTTGACCTCCTAAACCAGCAGCAACTTTTTGAGCTATTGCAATCGCTAAGTACCAAATTCCATACATGAATGCCATCATACGAGCAGGTACTAATTTACTTACATAAGAAAGTCCAACAGGTGAGATGAATAATTCACCAATTGTATGTAGTAAATATGTGATAATCAAAAATATCATCGAAATTTTAACTCCTTCTCCAATACCCCATGAACCAGCACAAAGCACTAAGAATCCTAGTGAAACGAAAATTAATCCAAATCCATATTTGAAAGCAACTGGCGGATTGTATTTTGATTCCCAAATTTTACCAATACTCGAAGCTAATAAGATGATGAAAAATGCATTTAACGTTGAAAACCAAGAAACAGTAATTTCAGATGTTTTGGCTGTGAATTCGTTGTATAACATTGCTAACACTGCAAACCAAATCAACGCAAAACAAATAAGCAAAACGATATTGGAACTGCTGATTTTTGACCACGTGTTTTTACATAGTTTAATCAATACCCAAGAAATCACTGATAATGGAACGACAGTAAGTAGTGTATTGAAAATATTATACATCAACAGAGAGTTTCCTTCAAGAGAACGATCGATATAATCACGGGCAACAATCATCAATGAAGATGCACCTTGCTCAAAACTCATAAAGAAGAAAATCAATGACAAAGCTAAGATCATGATGGCAAACATGCGATTTCTCAATACTTTTGCATAGCGAAGTGATCTCGAGATAAGTAAGTAGATAAATAATGTAAGTGTGACAATGATAATGATGTTTTGACCACGAAATACACCTCCGTTTGATAACGAAATATCCAAGAATTTAAAGATATCTAAGTGAGGTAAATTTTTTGAAATAGGGTCGTTTATAGCGTATGATAAACCTAATATTGTTACAATGATTGTCAAAGCAATATCAACCTTCTTGAATGGATTTCTAACTTTTTCATCATCGTGCCCATATACTTCTTCGTCTTTTGAAGCATCGTTCGTTTGTTTTTTTACGTCTCCAATAGTTCCAAAAAGTGGTTTAGCTAACCAGAATTGAATTGTTCCCAATAGCATGAAAATACCAGCTAATCCGAATCCCCAATGCCAACCAAATTTTTCAGCGAAGTATCCACATAACATCATTCCAAAGAAGGCTCCAGCGTTAACACCCATGTAGAAAATAGTGTAACCTCCGTCCTTCTTCTCCGGGTGTGATTTATACATTTCACCAAGAATAGCAGGCATGTTTGGTTTAAAAAATCCTGTACCAATGATCAAACAGATAAGTCCTAAGAAGAATGTTACGTTGCTTTCAATTGCCATAGAGGCATGACCTAAGGTCATAATCGAAGCACCAACGATGACTGATTTCCAAGAACCCAAATATTTGTCAGCAATTACTCCTCCAAGAACTGGTGTGAGATATAACATCATAACATATGTACCGTAAAGTGCCGATGCCGATGCAACTGTCCATCCAAGTCCGGAATTTGGGTCTCCAAATATTACTTGAGCGGTTAGATATTGAATCAATAAAACGCGCATCCCGTAGAATGAGAATCGTTCCCACATTTCGGTGAAGAAGAGTACAAATAATCCACTTGGATGACCAAGTACGTTTGATTGGAAAAAATCGTTGTTTTTGACAGAATTCATTAATTTCTCTTTAAAATACGTTAATATGGTTTCTAGTTTGCCGAAAATACTTAAATTTTCATAAAATAGTAGCATTTTTATTGATAATCCGATGATTTTGACAAATTGCCATACACATTTTAGTTCAGATTTTCAGAATGAAATTTTTCAAATAGATGTAACTCAACCATGTGATGTGTTCCATTCTGTTGGAATTCATCCGTGGAATGCGAGTGCTTATTCGGTAGAAGAAGTTGGTTTACTCGTTAGAAATTCAATCACTAATAAGACTTTAGCAATCGGAGAATGTGGCTTGGATGCATTGAAAGGTTCTAGTTTAGAGATTCAAAGTAAACTATTTATTGAACAAATAAAATTGTCTGAAGAGTTAGCATTACCCTTGATTATTCATTGTGTGAAAGCTTGGAATGAATTGCATGCCATACGATTGAAGTATAGACCAAAGCAACCTTGGGTATTTCATGGAATGATGAAAGCGGGAATTTTAAATCAAGTTGTGAAATCTGGGATGATGGTGAGTTTTGGACTAGGTATTTTAAAACATCCGAAAGGAGAGGAGATGGTGTTGCAGGTACCAAATAATCAAATTTTATTGGAAACAGATGATATTCAAGGTGAAATAAAAATTTTGTATGAGTTTGTTGCAAGAGTAAAACAAATATCTTTGCAGCAAATAAATGATGAGGTAACTACAAATTTTAAAAATACATTTAGAAAGTGGCAAATTGGTTAGAGAGAACAGAGCTGTTGATGAGTAAAGAATCCATTGAACGCTTGAAGAAATCGCATGTACTGATTGTTGGATTGGGAGGTATTGGGTCTTTTGCTGGTGAATTTATTGCAAGATCTGGAGTTGGAAAAATGACAATCATTGATGGTGATGTTTTTGATCCGACAAATAAAAATCGACAGTTAACAGCGTTGGATTCTACAATTGGAAAAAACAAAGCTGTTGTTTTAGCTGAGCGCATTCGTGACATTAATCCTGAAATTGAATTGAATGTAATTCAAGAATTCGTTCTTCCTGAACGTGTATGGGAATTGTTAGCGGAGTATAAACCAGATTATGTAATGGATTGTATTGATTCGGTTACTCCAAAATTAGAATGGATCGTTGCTTGTCTGAAGACAAAAACAAAAATTATCTCTCACATGGGGGCGGGAGGAAAAATGGATCCTTCTGCGGTGAAAGTTGGGAAATTAAAAGAAACGCACAATTGTAAATTGGCTTCTCATATTAAAAAGCGATTGAAACGCATGCATGTAGATTTCAAAAAAGTGAAAGCAGTTTATTCAAGTGAGTTGCAACGAAAAGATTCTTTGAAAATGACAGACGGAAATAATTACAAAAAGTCATTCTACGGAACAGCATCTTATATTCCTGGATTGTTTGGATTAATGGGAGCAGCTGAAGTTATTCGATACTTGAGTCAAGAAAAATAATATTAAAAAAGTCAGCAGATAGATATTGATTGCTACCTGCTGACTTCATGCTATATAAATTTCACTTTTCACTATAATGACCAATATTCCATGGTTTTGATTTTTCCTTTGAAGACACCTTTCACATCAACAAAAACTCCTTGGTCATCTTTCATCATTTTTCTGAAATCTTCTTCTGTCAACCCTAAGTATTCTTTGTGATTCACAGCTACAATGATTCCGTCATAATCATTTGTTGGTTTTTCGATTAGTCCAACTCCGTATTCATGCAACATTTCTTCTGAAGATGCATGTGGATCGATGATGTCAACTTGTACTTGGAAAGATTTCAATTCTTTAACAACATCAATTACTTTTGAATTACGGATATCGCTAACGTCTTCCTTGAACGTTGCACCCATAACCAAAACTTTTGCATCTTGAATGTGTTTTCCTTTAGCAAGAATCTTTTTTACGGTTTGTTTACCAATGTAAAATCCCATCGAGTCGTTCACATATCTTCCACTTGTGATAACTTTTGAGTGGTATCCTGCTTGTTGAGCTTTGTGTGTTAAATAATATGGATCCACACCGATACAGTGACCTCCAACTAATCCTGGAGAGAATTTTAAGAAATTCCATTTTGTACCTGCGGCTTCAAGTACATCGAACGTATTAATTCCCAGTCTATTGAAGATGATTGATAATTCGTTAATCAAAGCAATGTTAACATCGCGTTGCGTGTTTTCAATAATCTTAGCTGCTTCTGCTACTTTAATAGATGTAGCACGGTGAACCCCCGCTTTAACGACCAATTCGTATGTTTTAGCAATTTCTTCTAAAGAAGTTTCACAGCATCCAGATACAACTTTGATAACATTTTGTAATGTATGTTGTTTGTCTCCTGGGTTGATTCTTTCTGGGGAATAACCAACCATAAAGTCTGTTTTGAACTTTAACCCAGATATTTCCTCTAAAACAGGAATACAATCTTCTTCTGTACAACCAGGGTAAACAGTAGATTCGAATACGACATAATCTCCTTTTTTTAGCACTTGAGCAACAGTTTTAGATGCTGATAGCAAGGGTTTTAAGTCTGGTAAATTTGAGTCGTCTATTGGTGTCGGAACAGCAACAATGAAAAATTCGACATCTCTTAAATCTTCAATGTTTGCTGTAAATGTGATGTCACTATTTTTGAAATCTTCAGAAGTTAACTCATTGCTTGGGTCAATTCCTTGTTTCATCAAATCAACTCGTTGTTGGTTGATGTCAAATCCAACGACTTTTATTTTTTTAGCAAATTCCAAAGCAATTGGCAATCCAACATAGCCAAGACCAATTACGGCTAACTTACTTTCCTTGCTTACTAGTTTATCGTGGATTGTTTTCATATTCTAATTTCTTCTGTTTAATTTTTATTTCTTTTTCTATGTGAGTAGTGGGTGTTTTAGTTTTTATTGTTTGCTCACAACTCCGTTTTCTAATTTATAAGTGTCTTTGCTTTCAGGACAAATTGCAATACCATTTTCATTGAATTCTAATCGATGACCAAATTCGCTCATCCAACCAATTTGTCTCGCTGGATTACCTACAACCAAAGCATAATCAGGGATATTCTTTGTTACAACAGCTCCAGCTCCGATGAATGCATAGCGACCGATGTCGTGACCACAAACAATTGTTGCATTTGCTCCAATGCTAGCTCCTTTTTTTACTGTTGTTTTAGCGTATTGATCTCTGCGGTTTATGGCACTTCTTGGATTGATGACATTTGTAAATACCATTGAAGGACCCAGAAATACATCATCTTCACATATTACTCCAGTATAAATTGAAACATTATTTTGAATTTTCACATTGTTTCCTAGAATAACACCAGGTGATACAACGACATTTTGGCCAATGTTACATCTTTCACCAATCGTGCAGTCAGGCATAATGTGAGAAAAATGCCAGATTTTAGTTCCTTCACCAATTGAGCATCCTTCATCAATTATGGCTGATTCATGTGCAAAATAGCTCATCTATCGAATTATATATTTGTCAAAATTATAATGATCTACTTCGTTTAGTTCTTCTTTTGTGAGACTTTTGAAGTATTCATAAGTTATTTTCAATCCTTCATTGCGAGATACTTTTGGTTCCCACCCTAAAAGTTCTTTTGCTTTAGTAATATCTGGTCTGCGCTGCTTCGGGTCGTCAATTGGCAAATCTTTGTAGATAACCTTTTGTGTAGTTCCAGTAAGTTTGATTATTTCTTCTGCAAATTCAGAAATTGTAATTTCATCTGGATTACCAATATTTACCGGATAAACATAGTCGGAATGAAGTAGTCTAAAAATCCCTTCTACCAAATCATCTACATAACAAAATGATCTTGTTTGAGATCCATCACCAAAAACAGTTAAATCTTCACCTCGCAATGCTTGACCGATAAAAGCTGGTAATACGCGACCATCATTTAGACGCATTCTCGGTCCGTAGGTGTTGAAAATTCGAACAATTCTAGTTTCTACATTATGGAATGTATGATAAGCCATAGTCATGGCCTCTTGAAAGCGTTTCGCTTCATCATATACACCTCTCGGTCCAACAGGATTTACATTTCCCCAGTATTCTTCTGTTTGTGGATGTACAGTAGGGTCGCCATAAACTTCAGAAGTAGAGGCAATTAATACACGAGCGTTTTTAGCTTTTGCTAAACCAAGACAATTGTGAATTCCCAAAGACCCGACTTTCAATGTTTGAATTGGAATCTTGAGATAGTCGATTGGACTTGCAGGAGATGCAAAATGTAGAATGTAATCTAATTCCCCAGGCACATGGATAAACTTTGAAACATCGTGGTTATAGAATTCAAAGTTTTCTAATTTGAACAGATGCTCAATGTTTTTAAGTCGCCCTGTAATTAAATTATCCATGGCAATAACATGGTAATTTTCTTTTATAAATCGATCACATAAATGGGAACCTAAAAAACCAGCTGCGCCTGTGATTAATATTCGTTTTCTTTCAGACATCCTTTTGCTAAAATCAATGTAATAATGTAAACTACAAAACTAACAATTTGTTTTTTAAATCTACAATTTAACAGTAAAATGTTCCTTTCGTTGTTGTGGACGTTTTAATGCTATTCCCATTCGAAACAAGTCAATCGTTACGTGAAACTTTTCATCATGAATGATTTGCTGCCATGCATTAAACATAGAATCACTCCAACGAATATCATCAATGATAATCCAGGTGTCGTTATGGATGACATTTTCAAGTTTTAATAAATAATCCAATGTAGCTTGACCATCATGATGTCCATCAATGAAAACAATATCATATAACTGATTAGAAATAGCTGTTGATAAGAAGTCGTTGAATGTTGAATTGACCAGCTGAATATTTGTGCAGTTTGTCGATTTGAAATTGTCGAGGGCTGTACTTGCTGTATTTGTACAGGCTTCAATTGTTGTAATGTGTGAATCAGGATTACCTTTTGCAAAATGAATGGTGCCGATACCCAACGAAGTTCCAAACTCTAAAATAAATTTAGGTTTGTAATAGCTACTTAGCTGATAAAAAAGTTTACTGAATTTTCCTTTACTTGAACTTACCTTGTAAAGACGTGAAATTTTTCGCTTTGACCCCATTTTTTTGGAACCAACTCCAAAATCTTTAATTTCAATTGCTCTGTGGTCTGATTTTAAATTTTTTCTGAGATTTTCTAATATTTTTTTATCCTCTTTTCGAAAGTCAATAGCCTGACATCTGTCTACAAATTCATAAACAAATGGAGAGTGAGTTCCATGTCTCCCTTTGGCTTTCAACTTATATTTTATATATTCGACCAATAAATTCACAGTGCAAAGTAAAAAATATTGTGTGAAAATACTAGTATGAATAACGAACAAACAATAATCGACCAACTGGACAAAATTAAAAGCAACCAAACTAACGTTGTTTTATTTTCACCTTGCCGTATTGGAGAAGGTATACTACAACTTGGAAATTTAGAAAGAGATAACTTGATTTTCAAATTTAAGAAAGGTCACTATTCTCAAACTTATTTTATCCCCGCATCTGGATCAGGTTCACGTATGTTTGCCTTTTTGTTTGACTATTTTAATCAACAAGAGGCATCTGATTTTGGTTCAATTGAGCGCTTCATGAATCATATCCAAGAATTTGCATTTTATCATACGCTTCCGTTGGAAATTCGTGAGAGAATAGCATCTGATACAATTAGTATTGAAGAGTTGATTACGTATTTATTGGGAGAGGAAGGATTAAACTTTGCTTCTCTTCCAAAAGGATTGGTTCCCTTTCATTATTTAGAGCCTTTTGTGTTAAATCCGTTTCAAGAACATATTTTACAAGGTGATAAATTGTCAAATGGTAAAGTGAAATTTCATTTTACAATTCAACCTGAGTTTGAAAAGAAAATTGCCGAGAGTATCAAAAGTTTGGAATTGCTCACTGCAAAAAAATATGATGTTTCATTCTCAGTTCAATCGAAAGAATCCGATTCCTATGCGTTTACAAAAGACGGTGAATTAGCAATGGATAACGGAGAAGTGATTAGAAGGCCAGCCGGCCACGGTGCGCTTCTTGAAAACTTGAATCAAATTGATAGTGACATCGTCTTTATAAGAAATATAGATAACATTCAACATTTTGACAATTCACAACAATCTGCTGATGCTTGGGCAATTTTAGGTGGAATGTTGCAAGATTTTAGACAAAAAATGAATGTTGTAGCTGCAAAACCAACGAAAGATTACTTAGTTGAGCTGAATCAACAATATCAATTTTTGTCGCCTTCAGAGATAAATGCGATCAAAACCGAAGCTGATATTCTTAAAATAATCAACAGACCAATTCGTGTTTGTGGTATGGTGCGTAATGAAGGTCAGCCTGGAGGTGGACCTTTTTGGATTGACGATAATGGTGTAATTACGAAACAAATTGTTGAAAAAGCTCAAATCTCGATGCAACCAGATCAGTTTAAATTGATGATTAAGAGTACGCACTTCAATCCTGTAATGATGGCGCTTTGTCCAAAAGATTTGAATGGAAATAAGTTAGATCTTAACGATTATAAGGATGAATCGAAATATTTTGTTGTAAATAAGCAACACAAAGGTCAAGATATTCAATACATTGAATTACCAGGATTGTGGAATGGTAGTATGGCTAACTGGAATACCTTATTTGTTGAAATTTCTCAGAGTACATTCAGTCCTGTTAAAACAATTTTGGATTTACTTGTTGACGATCACAAAGGAAAAAAATAACTATTGATACAAATTTTATTAGATGAATAAATTACTCAACTCCAACATGTTTTACTTTGCGTTCTACGCATTGATTCTCTTTTTGTTGTTCTCGTTTGCCCAAGTTGGAATTTTTGATGCGGTTTCGGGAATTAGATTTGTTGGAATCCTCGTTTTGTACTTTATCTCGTTTAAACGTAAAAAGTTGTCTTTGTGGATTTTTACATCCATGCTTTTGGGAATCGAAGTTGGAATAACCTTTCCGGTTTTTGGTTTGGAGATGGAGCGATTGGGAACAATCTTCTTGCGATTGGTGAAGACCCTTGTAGCTCCGTT
>DATGOZ010000034.1:0-2370 GCA_035305395.1 Taishania sp.
TGCATATCACGTGAACCATCATTTCCGTTATTCTTCAAGTATTTTGCCAAATCGTTGACATACGGATCTTTTCGCTCGAATCCCAATGTTAAACCACGATCTAACAATTTTTGGTGCACCATATCAAAATGCTCCATCTCCTCTTGACAAATAGCTGTCATCTCTTTCACCAAATCAGGGAAATGAGGATATTGCACAATCATGGAAATAGCATTACTTGCTGCTTTTTGTTCACAAAAAGCATGATCAATCAATATTTCCTCAATATTTCTTTCCGCAATGTTAACCCAACGTGGATCCGTGGGCATTTTTAATCCAAGCATTCTTATTTCTTTTTGCAACCACAAAGTTACATTTTTTGCATGGATTACAGTACATTTAAGCTACTTAATACTATTGAATCGTTTTCACAATTGTACCGTCATTATATTGTTCTATTACAAGACCTTTATAAGTTTCATCTACTTCTTGACCAAACGTATTGATTCTTCGTAACAATACTTTACTATTCGTTGAATTATCAATTGAGAGTATTCCTAAATCTTGGCGCAAACCATTATAATCAACAGCTTTTAAACGATAGTAATTTTGCAATTGACCAACCTTTTCATCTACAAAATCATACTTCTTTTGAACGTTAGACTCACCAATACCACGAAGATTGATTTTCAGTTGAAAGCAAGCAGCCTCTGTTTGTAGAGGTACTAAATTCATAATAATACTTTCCACCTAGGACATAAACCCTCTCATAAACACAAGTACCATTAGCAGTAACACATGCGTTTGAAGTATTGTTATAAGAACCATTATTATCGTTATTATAAGGTCCGTATGAATGATATGTTCGATTTAAATCTGCATTCCCACTCCCAGAACTATTTGCACTAAAAGACGAATTACTACAAACCAACTATGCTGTTTCACAGTCATTTCCTTTCAATGAATACAAATGAAAGAATTTGCACATCATCCACTAAATTTTGAAGAGAATCTCTTGTGAAATTAGAATCAGAATCAAATTTCATATAGTTATCCCCAGAAACATAGTTATACATTGATATCTTAGACAACCTCATCCTAGTACTAATTTCTTTGATATTAAATGTACTCGAATTAGATGAAAATGATATTTCATAATGAAATTGACCAAACCCAAATGTTACAAGCAATCCTGAATCACGACAATACCCTAAAGTAGCCCTTATCTAAATGAGTGAAAGTATAAGGCATAAAAAGGGCTGATTAGAATTTATTCTACAAAAAATAACTTTTGATAATTTGATTACTCAAGCTTACTTCGTTTATATTTCGGTTCAGGTCGAGTCTAAAACCTAAATAGGAGAAATTAGAGTTAATTTAGATGAACTTTTAAGAGCAAGAAAAACATTGAAGGCATCAAGCACCTTCAATATTTTTTTTAGATGTATTCTGTGGCTTTGGTTTTAGCTTTATCTTAACCTTTTGAATATTGTCACTAGAATATTTCCCTTCTGCTGTAACAGGGATTAATAAGTCCCAAACTTTACCAGGACTTGCATACTGCAACACACACGACAAAACGAATTTTCAACTCAACGAATTTTTGGATTTATTTTGGCGTGAACCGGGTTTAAGACGAAGCATTGACAAAATCTACGAAATTGTTGTTTATGCTTTGTTTTCTGCATTAGTTGAAGCGTTGGAAGTTTCCGTAGAAGTAAGTATGAACCCAGCAAAATCAGACATTTTAAAAGAGTTTGAAGATTTTGCTAAAAACGTAATTCAACTTTCAAGCGAGCAAAAATCTGTAAAACTAAAAGCGAAAATCAATAGAGTTGGCGTTACAAACGCTGCCGACAGAGGTTTAGATATGTGGGCTAATTTCGGGTTGGCAATTCAAATCAAACATTTATCATTGACCGAAGAACTTGCCGAAAATATTGTTTCATCAGTATCAGCAGACAGAATTGTAATCGTTTGCAAAGACACCGAACAGAAAATAATTCTTTCTTTACTCAATCAAATTGGTTGGAAATCAAGAATACAAAGTATCATTACAGAAAGTGATTTGTTGAAATGGCATGAAAAAGCATTGCGTGGAAAATATGCAAAAACCATTGGCGACAAACTTTTGATAAACATCACAGACGAAATCGCTATTGAGTTTCCAGCGACAAACGCAACTGAATTTACCGACTTTTATAAATCAAGAGGTTACGACCAACTGAAAGACGAAAATTGGTGAAATGAAAAAGGACTACCCACAATCGAGTAGACGGCTCTGCCGACTAATCGACAGAGTACGCCTCTCACAGTTCTGCTGAGTTAATCGAAGTACCACTAAGCGTACGCGAGCTAGGCTCCCAACTTTCAATTAAATGATTATCAATC
>DATGOZ010000035.1:0-7273 GCA_035305395.1 Taishania sp.
TCACTATATTTAATTGAAATCAGTTCAACAGAGCGTAAAAAAATTAACATTGGTCATGAATTATTTGGAGAAAGTGCCTTATATATTTTAGAAGGTTCAATCAATAGCGAAGGACAAAATTTTGGTCCAAAACAAATCTTAATCGCCAAGGATTCAAAACTATGTGAATTAGAATTAGAACCTAATACGACGATTTACATTTTTGGAGGAGAACCTTTTCCTGAAGAACGATTCATTCATTGGAATTTTGTGAGTTCAAGTCGCGAATTAATCGAAAAGGCAAAAGTCGATTGGATGGAACAAAAATTTCCAAAGGTTCCAAATGAAACAGCGTTTGTTCCATTACCAAATTATTCAATGCATGGAAAAAAATAATGAAAATCGTGTAATCGCAATCACAAAAGAAAATGGGTTACTTTCAGAAGTAACTTCAAATGAACACGTATTACTCGTCGACGAACCAGAATCACTTGGGGGAACAAATAAGGCTATGACACCAAGTCAATTGCTATGTTCTTCACTCGCTTCATGCACGAGCATAACATTACGCATGTACAGCAATCGAAAAAGTTGGAAACTTGGTGTTATATCTGTACAGGTAGATTTACTCAAGGACACTGAAAATCAAGATTACTTTGAACGAAAAATTTCATTTTCGAATAAATTAACCGAGGAACAAAAAGAGAGATTATTCAAGATTGCGAACGCATGTCCAATTCACAAGATTTTGGAAAAAGGAAATAAAATAGAAACACAAATCATAAACTAAACATCATGGAAATTAAACATATAACTGAGAATAACAAAGGTGCATTTGTTGCTTACATCAATGGAGAACGAGCTGGAGAAATGACCTATTCTGTAGCTGGAACAGATAAAATAATTGTCGATCACACAGAAGTTGAAAGCGCATTCAATGGACAAGGAGTAGGCAAAACCATTTTAATGGAAATTGTTGATTATGCTCGAAAAAATTCGATTAAAATAATCCCTCTATGCCCCTTCGCTAAAAGTGTATTCGACAAGAATCCTGCTATTCATGATGTAAAGGCATAGACCGTTTATAGGACTCAAAAGCAGATTTTGAAAATTCTAAGGCTTCTTCCAAAGTTCGAAAAAATCTGTACTCTTCTGTCATATTGAATTTATGAGAATAGTATTTTGCCAACAACCGATCTGAAGTTTTTTTAACATAGACAGAAATACACAAAATATTACCCGAAAACTGTAAATCACTGTGTTCAATTAAATTGTCAGTTATAGAAATAAATTCTCCAAGTTCTACGACAAGCGGATATTTTAAATTAGTAGCAGGTTTCAATTTCTGAATTGAATCATTAATACGTTCTTGCATAGACCTATTCACAACAGCCTCATCACTAACTTGAAGATAAAAAATTTGCTCCTTTAAAAAGCATATTTTTAAATCCTCAAATTCTATACAGTCCGATATATTAAGCAATTGATTCACAATCAATAATTGTAGCGACTAAGAAATACTTGGTTAGAGCAAATATATTAAAATTGTCGATAAAAAAATATTATTCATCGATAAAAACCTAAAAATAAGCGACAAAAAAACTGCATGCCTATCAGCATGCAGTTCACTATAAAATTTATCCTATTACTTCTTAATCAATTGTTTCACAAAGTTTGGAGTTGCAAAACTTCCTCTATGAACATCTGCATTGTAATATCTAAGTCCTTTTGCATCAACAAAAGCATCTATTTCACTATCATTTGAAATTGCTTTTGGAGCTTGCGCACCTTTCAATCCATATTGGAAAGACCACATACCTGTTGGATATGTTGGAACGAAGAACAATGAAACTGGTGCATTGTCTTTACCAAAGATATCTTGTAATGTGTGGTTTAATTCCGCAAATGCTTTTTCATTGAATTTAGGAGATTCACCTTGTGCAACCAAGATTCCTCCGTCTTTCAATGCGTTGTAACAATTCGTATAGAATTCCGTTGAGAACAATCCTTCAGCAGGACCAACAGGGTCTGAACCATCTACAATGATGATATCATATGATTTAGGAGCTGCATTTTTGATGAAAGCAATTCCATCATCTACCAATAACTCCAATTTTGGATTATCAAAGGCAGCTGCAATTTCAGGTAAATGCTCTTTGCAAGCTTTGATAACTTCACCATCAATTTCAACCATTGTAACCTTCTCAACACCTTCGTGGCGTAAAATTTCACGAACTGTACCTCCGTCACCACCACCGATAACCAAGATATTCTTAGCATTTCCGTGTGTAAACATTGCAGGGTGAGAAATCATTTCATGATAATGGAACTCATCATTGATCGTTGTCATCACCATATCATCCAATGTCAAGAATTTACCATATTTAGGTGATTCTAAGATACGAACTCGCTGGAATGAAGATTGCGCATCATAGAATACTTCACCAGTAAATCTCAATGACAATGCTTGATCTTCGTCTTTATCTGTGAACCAAACATTGCGTGTATAGAAATCAGGATTTCTCCATTCAGCGGCTTTCTCACGCATTGTAGTCATGTCAAAATCGTTTCTTGTTAACAAGTTAACAGAACCACGTTTCATTTCAATCGCAGAATACGATTTTGATCCAAAACATTCTTTCAAATGATCAAAAGAAATCCATGCATCCATTTCTCCACATGTAAATAAATCGACAGCAGCATAACCGTATTCAGGCCATGTATGGATTGCAAGGTGACTTTCTTGGATTACCACTACACCAGAAACTCCCCATGGAGAAAAATGGTGAAACGTTGAGTTAATAACAGTTGCTCCAGCCTTTCTAGCTGCCTCAACCATGTCACGCTCAATTGTTGCCACATCATTCATAACATGTGGGTCACAGTTCATAAACTCAACGAGAATATGATTTCCAAGTGCTACATTACTCATTTTACTTATCGCTATTTAAAAAAATTAGAACGCAAAAATAGTGTATTTTAACGACATGCAATTAAATAATCGTTAAATTCAATGTAGTTTATAAATGAAAAAAGGAAAACTCTTTTGAGTTATAGCTCGATTCAAATAAATGTGGATAATATTTCTGCATTTCATCATTCATCAATTGAATCGGAACATCTGCAAATTCACCATACTCATGCATATATTCCATAAACTGATTTTCTCCAACAAATGACTGAAACATGGAATCCGTCTGTCCATCCCAAACTAACGGTGGAACATGGTTTATTTTACAAATTCGCCTGTCAAAAGCTGGAGTACATTTCACCCATTTATCTTCAATGAACAATGAAACATAACCATGAAAAACGATTTCCTCTCGCTGCAAATATTTTTGTAAACGCTCAACACCAATATGATTAACAACAATCGCATAACCAAGCGCCGAAGGAATTTCAAATTTTCGAGCTAAAGCTGCTAAAACAACCGCCTTCTCCACGCACCAAGCCCTTCTTTTGGATAGAATGACAGAACCTTTCAATGCTTCAGGTCGCAAATCTAAATGATAAGGATCGTACAAAAAATGATCACGAACAAGTTCATACAACTGAATTGCAATAGCTTTTTTAGATTTGTAAGCAGCAATTTGATTTGCAAAAAAATCATAACTTGGATGATTGAAATCCAAATAGGCAGTCTCTTTTAAAAACAATTCAATATCTTCGGGTTTCAAGAAAATCTGATTTTAATAACGTATGTCAGAACAAACAAATATAGAAAACAATAGCGACCAACTGTTTCAACCGCAATTAAAATTTGCCAAAAACATCTTACTCGGTGAGGAAAGACCCGGGGTTTATACGCAATTAAATTTTTATTTAGGAAACATAATTGCGTCCATCTTTCTGATTTGGAATGCCGTTTCACTATTAATTTTAAAATTTCCAGACTACTTACGAGAACACAAACAAATTGATGTTCATGCAATTATTGAACTCAGAGGTCGTAAACTAGGTTTCTTCGAAGGTGATTTTTTTAATAAAATCATGCTTTTATTTACAATTGGAATTGTTTGCTGGACGGTTGTTCTTCTGTGCTATTTTTGGATTTGGAGAAGAAAGAAGACTGCAACACTCATTGCTTTAATTGCAATCGGAATATACTTTGGGGCGCACTTTGTTTTATTGGGAATTGATTACTTCAATATTGATACAACCTTGTTTGACAAGATTAGTATCTTCATTGTCGTCGCACTTAACTTGATTCAATACATCATACTAAAAAGGCGATCCGTAGACCGCCTTTCTGAAGATATTAATGATCATGACAATGAACCTCGTAAATAGTGCCATCAACGACGTACCCGTCTTTTTCAAGATTTTCTAAATCATCACCACATTTTTTTCCAAGTTCTACCTCTTGTCCATCCAAATCGTAGTGACATTCGTGACATGATTCCTTTTTGCACGATGCAACTATCAAAATCAATACTGAAAAGGCTGTTAAAACACTAATATTTTTCATTTTTTTAAAAATTTAAGTTTGCTAATAATTTGATATAAAACGATCGACCTGAATTGGATACCCCAATGTTCTTCAATCGTGATAAGTGATTGGTGTATTGTTTATTAAAAATATTTCTAGCACCAATTTGTAGGGAAACTAAATTCGATTTCCCAAAAGAAAGTTGTGTTCCTAAATCAACAGTTGCATAGTCAACAGACATTGTTTCAAACTGAGCAACTTTGGTTTGTGGAAGGAAATAATTTAATTGTAAAATCACATTGTTCACTTTTACTTTAGACTTCATCTCAAAACGTGTACTTAGTGTATTTGACCAACGAGGTTGCGGAATAAATGAATAAACACTAGTATTACTTGAGAACAAATCCAAATACGAGAATGAACTTTCAATGTGTAAAATGTGCGCAAAATGAGGGTGATAGTGAACTCCAACATCAGCACCAGCTTGTAAAACGGAACTTTTCGATTGCTCGTAGTTAAAAACGGGCAAACCATCTATTGTAAACCCTTGCGGACTGAGATAAACAAAATCTATTATTCCGTTGAAAAATGGATTTAAAACAACCGAAAGATGTTCTCCTACAAATTCATAAGCCAAGTCCAACTGCAAAGCCTTTTCAGACTTTAGATCTCGATTACCAACTTCATATCTAAACGATCCGTGATGCACACCGTTTGACATCAATTCAGACAAATGTGGTGTTCTAAATCCAGATGTAATATTGGTACGCAGCACGTGATTTTTATTAAAATTAACACTCATCCCCCAAGAGAAATTGAATCCTCCATAAGCTATTGAAAGTGCATCCGTAAACTTAACATCTTGCATGCTCTTTAGTGTGCGCACATCTCCCCGAACTCCTGCTAGTACACGCAATCGTTTCTTTGTCCATACAGAAGTAAAATACAAACCATTGTCTAACTGGTTCGCGTCTGGCACCAAGCGATCCATTGCTTTTGCATTGTTATTTTGTTGCAAATACAATCCTTGCCAACCGTATTGTAAATCTACATTAGTGCCGACCTTGGAAGTTAAATTCACTTTATATGGAATAGCATGAGTAGAAAGAAATAATTCTGGAATCGTCACCTTCTCATCGTGTTCGATTAATTGATTCAAGCTATATCCTACTAAAATTTGAGCGATGTGTTTATCAAAAACTAACTTGTTTTCAAACGATGCTACATGATTATCTAGATACTGAATCGGAATTGAAAATTTACGAACTTGTTCATCCGACAAAAAACTTACTGCTGTTGCAATTGAATCATGCGTGTGACCTGGAATTCCTAGACTTGAATGACTAAAGTCATATCGCACATTTCCAACCCATTTTCCTTTGTGCCATCCCATTGAAAATTTAAGATTTTGATCCTGAAAACGAGAATTTCGAACAAACGCTTTGGATGCAAGCTGATAATCTGCATGTGATGCAAAACGACCTCCAATCATATATTTTACATTCTTCGTTGAACCTTTATATAACAACGAGTTCACACTTCCCATTGTATTCGATTCGAACAAAGACGAAAAATTGATATTATGCTTGAATTGATCAGCATATCCTTCGTTGGATAGATATAAAACACCACCCAATGCATCTGCACCATAAGCTAACGAAGCAGGTCCTTTCAACACTTCGACAGAGCCGATTCCAAGTTCACTGATTCCCAAACCGTGATCTCCTCCCCATTGCTGTCCTTCCATCCGAATTCCATTGAGGAACGTCAACACGCGAATTCCTTGAAATCCACGAATGACAGGTTTTGAAATTCCCGGTCCAGTTGAGGCATTATATACCCCTGGAATCACTTCCAACATATGTCCCATCGAAATTTTAGGCAACTCATTCAGTTCCTTAATCGACTTCAATTCTACATAGCTAATTGCGTTTCTTTTTAACTCATTTCCAGAAGCAGTCACAAGAACTTCATCAAAATCTAGGTGCAATTCTTCCAAAAACAATTCAAGTTTATTTACAAGCTTTATTACTTCTGTAATTCGATCATAACCTGATGCACTAACAGTGACACGAATTTGCTCGGGAAATTTTCCGTGCAAAGCAAATTTACCTTCCTCATCACAACTCACACTCAGGTGATAATCATGAACAGAAACTTGTGCAAATGGAATTCCTTCACGTGTGTGAACATCCAAAACTCGACCTTCAAAAACTTGCGCAGATATAACATGACATAGCGCAACTAAAATTGCACTAATATATATTCGCATAAAATTTGATTTTTTAATTTACAAAAAATGTGATTGATTGTTAGTTAAAAATCAAATTGGGAGGTCCTCTGAGAAACTTAAAATTATAGGAAAATACATCATGAATTTCAATTTTACAAGCTACATATCTAATGAGAGACTGTAGTGGAAATTGAAATATAAAATTCAATGGTACCAACGCTGGCTGAAGTGTAAAATCACAGATGTAACAATCCTCTTCTAAATCTTGTTGATTACTGTGATCTACTTGACTTTTTTTTACCTCATCATGTGTATGCCATATGCTTCTCGGTACAAATATTACCGAAAAAGAAACAATTAAAAGATATGACAGACACTTTAATAGCATTGAAAATCAACTATAAATGTTTTTTTCATTGCAAATATAAAACGAATAATTAAATTTGCAACAATGTTGCATTAAAATTTAAATGGCAAAGAACACAAGAAATACAGTAGCAAAGACAGAAATTTATAAATTGATTTCTAATTCTCCCTATGCATTATCTCATACTGAAATCCAATCCAAATTGAACGGTTTATGTGATCGTGTTACAATTTACCGAGTTTTAGAACGTTTACTAGCTGAAAAC
>DATGOZ010000036.1:0-5667 GCA_035305395.1 Taishania sp.
AGATGTTGGTCGACCAGATTTAGCTCAAAAAGCTACAAATATGACACAAGAAGATTTAGCAGGGATGTTGTTTGATTCCTTGAGAAATCGCATCATGCCATTAGCTGATGATATCATGGTTTATCCTGCACACGGAGCTGGGTCTGCTTGTGGAAAAAATATGAGTTCAGATACACAAGATTTGTTGGGTAATCAAAAACGTACCAACTATGCTTTGCGTGCTGATATGACAAAAGAAGAATTCATCAAGGAAGTAACAACTGGAATTTTACCTCCTCCTGCATACTTCCCGTTGAATGCTGCAATGAACAAAAATGGATACGATTCTATTGATGAAGTTATTGCTCGTGGAACAAAAGCGTTGAGTTTGGATGAATTCAAACAAGAAATAGCAAATGGAGCGCTTATCTTGGATGTTCGCACACAAGCTGAATTCATCAAAGGATTTATTCCAAATTCACTATTTATCGGATTGAATGGTCAATTTGCAATGTGGGTTGGTGCCATCATACAAGATATCAAACAACGTATTGTTTTAATTACTCCAGAAGGTAAAGAGGAAGAAACAGTAACGCGTCTTGCACGTGTTGGATACGACTATACGGTTGGATATTTAAAAGGTGGAATTGATGCTTGGGATGGTGAATTGAATACGATTACTTCTATTTCTGCTGAAGAATTAGAAGCAACTCCAAATTGCAATATCGTCGATGTTCGTAAACCAGGTGAATGGCAATCAGAACACGTTGAGAATGCAATGCATTATCCATTGGATTATATGAATGACGATTTAAATAAATTAGATAAAAACACAACTTACCACATACATTGTGCTGGTGGATACCGCAGTGTTATTGCTATATCGTTATTAATGCAACATGGATACAAAAACCTAATTGACGTTGCTGGAGGTTACGGTGCAATTAAAAACACATCCATTCCAAAAACGAACTATACTTGTCCATCGACATTATAAATTTCTAAAGGCGTATTTCATTCTGATTTACGCCTTTTTTAATCATTTAAAAATGCCTCATATTCCCAAGGAAGTTACAGACCAAGCAAAAGTCAATCTTAAAAAAGCTAGACGTACTGTATATTTTAGCATCTTAGGGAGTTTTGGCCTTGCTAGTTTAAAAGGTATTGCTGGTTTTTTTGGTAATTCTTATGCACTTATAGCAGATGCAATTGAGTCTACAACAGATATATTCTCTTCTTTCTTGGTCTTGATCGGAATGCGTTTTGCTGTGAAACCTGCAGATGATAATCATCCTTATGGTCACGGAAGAATCGAACCGCTTGTTACCTTCGTTGTTGTTGGTTTCTTATTTATCACCGCAACCATCATCGCTTACGAAAGTGTTCAAAACATTCAGACACCACATGAATTACCAAAACCATGGACGCTTTACATCTTAGGAGCAATTATCTTTTGGAAAGAGCTTTCTTATCGCGTTGTTATTCGTCGTGCACGCCAATTGAAAAGTTCTTCACTAAAAGCTGATGCATGGCACCATCGTAGCGATGCAATTACATCCATAGCTGCTTTTATTGGTATTAGTATTGCGCTGTATATGGGACCTGGATACGAAACAGCAGATGACTGGGCTGCTCTGTTGGCTGCTGCATTCATTTTATACAATTGCTATAAAATCTTTCGTCCTGCATTAGGGGAAATCTTGGATGAAAATCTATACGAAGAGATGATTGCTCAAATTCGAGAAGTTTCAATGACTGTTGAAGGTGTATTAGATACTGAAAAATGTTTTGTTCGAAAAGTTGGAGTCCATTATTTAGTGGATTTGCATACAGTAGTTGATGGAACAATTAGTGTTTATAAAGGTCATGATATTTCGCACCGCTTGAAGGCTGAATTAATCAAAACAATTCCGGAAATTGCAAATGTGCTCATTCATATTGAACCAGCAAAAATTACTACTATAAATGAAAAAAGGCAACAGCATTAATCCATTGCCTTTCAAATTCTATTCTAAATCAAATTTCTATCAATCAACAATTTAGCAATCTGAACGGCATTCGTTGCAGCACCTTTTCGTAAATTATCTGCAACAATCCACATATTCAACGATTTCTCTTGAGATTCATCTCTACGAATTCTACCAACAAAAACATCGTTTTTACCTTCCGCATATTTCGGCATTGGGTAAGTATTGGTTGTTGGATCGTCCTTCAATGTAATTCCTGGTGTTTCGTGCAATAAACGGCGAACATCTGACAAATCATATTCATTTTCAAACTCAATGTTAACCGCTTCTGAGTGTCCACCAACAACTGGAACACGAACTGCTGTTGCTGTCACATGAATGTTTGGATCAAGAATTTTTTTCGTTTCGTTTGTCAATTTCATTTCTTCTTTCGTGTAACCATTATCCAAAAATGTATCACATTGAGGAATGCAGTTTTTATCAATTGGATAAGCATAAACCATTTCTCCTGAAATTCCAGCACGTTCATTTTCCATTTGTTGAACAGCCTTCACCCCAGTACCTGTAATCGACTGATAGGTAGAAACTATAACACGCTTAATCCCGTATTTTTTATGCAATGGAGCCAAAGCCAAGATCATTTGAATTGTACTACAATTTGGATTGGCAATGATTTTATCTGTTTTTTCGAGCAAATGACCATTCACTTCCGGAACAATCAGCTTTTTTGTTGGATCCATTCTCCATGCAGAAGAATTATCAATAACTGTTGTACCTACTTCAGCAAACTTAGGAGCCCACTCCAATGAAGTATCTCCTCCTGCAGAAAAAATAGCAATATCTGGTTTCATATTTACTGCAGTTTGCAAATCAACAATTGGAAACTCCAATCCACCAAATTGAATTGTTTTTCCAACAGATTTTTCAGAAGCAACTGGAATCAATTCTGTAATTAGGAAATTCTCTTCTTTCAATACTTGAAGCATCACCGTTCCAACCATTCCTGTAGCACCAACCACCGCAATTCTCATATGTTCAGCTTTTTATTTTGTTTATTACAGCGAAGTTACTATTTTTATGGCATAACCTTATCACTTTTTACAGCGAATGAAAACCTATTTGTTCCTTTTGCAAAAATCCAATTATTGGATTCTTAAATTACTTGTTATTGCATCTATTTCGATTAATCAATCGTTGCATGCGCAACTCATAGAAGATTTTTCGGATAACGATTTTACAAATAATCCTACATGGACCGGAAGTACTGCGGATTTCATCGTTAATACCAATCAACAACTCCAATTAAATGCAAACACTGGAGGACAATCCTATTTAGTAACTCCTCATTTGCTAGATAACTTGAATGAAAAAGTTTGGCAATTTTGGGTACGTCAGAATTTCGCTGGATCTGCAAGTAATTTTGGTCGAATTTATCTAATTGCTGAACAAGAAGATCTCAGTACAAATCCTGATGGTATTTATATTCAACTTGGAGAAGCACTTGCTACAGATGCTGTGCGCTTGATGCAACAGAATAGTGGAACGACAACACAGATTTGTGCTTCGGCAGATGGTACAATTGCAGCTGCTTTTCAGATAGGAATTTCTGTTAAACGATTAACCACAGGAATTTGGGAATTATCTGTTGATTTCAATGGTTCGACAAATTACTCATTCGTCGATTCAGGAATAGAAATTCAAATCCCAACAGGTGATTACTTTGGATATCAATGTACATATACCGCTGGAAATAGCACGCGATTTTATTTAGACAACATTTATGTCGGAGATGAAATTATTGATACAGACCCTCCAATTTTGCAGACCGTTGTCGTTATTGACAACTACAATCTTGACGTGCTTTTTTCAGAAGAAATAACCTCCTCGTCAGCTGAAAATAATGCAAATTATGAACTCATTCCATTTAACAGTATCGCTACAGCAACTTTGGATGTAACCAATCAAGCATTGGTACATTTACAATTAACATCTCCGCTTGTAAATGGGAATACTTATACCTTGACAACCGAAGCTATAGAAGACTTAAATGGCAATAGTTCCTCTTCACAATCAATCAATTTCGTTTATTTGATTGCTGAGCAACCTACTCCGGGCGATGTCATTATCAACGAGTTTATGGCTGATCCTTCACCAGTTATCGGACTTCCAGAAGTTGAGTTTGTAGAAATCTACAATCGAAGTTCTAAAATTTTCAACCTTGCTGGATGGAAATTAGGTGATAACACATCTTTTGGAACTGTTGCTACAAGTAATTGGTTGCTACCGGGTGAATACCGCGTTTTAGCTCCTAATACTTCCGTTTCTCTGTTTACAAATGCCGTTGGAGTTACTAGTTTTCCGAGCTTAAACAACGCCAGTGATGATATTAAAATTGCAGACAATAATGGAAATATTATTGATGCATTGAGTTATACGACTGACTGGTATCACGATGCGAGTAAAGCAAATGGCGGTTGGACTATCGAACGAATCAATCCACAAATTCCGTGCTCAGACATTTCAAATTGGAAAGCTTCAATAGATTCATCAGGTGGTACACCTGGATTTCAAAATACCGTATTTAGTTTAGCTCCTGATAGCATTGTTCCAATAATTAACCAATGTATGGCAGTTTCATCAAATACCATTCGAGTTGTTTTTAATAAACCAATCGACTCACTATCCATCCAAAATTCCATCATCTCAATTAATCCTTCATTAACAATCATCGATCGTGAAGTAGAAACAACCTTTACAACAGAAACATTTTTGACGACTCAAGAACCGATTAATTATTCTACAATTTATACCATTAAAATCACTGGATTTGAAGATTGTAGTGGTCAAACTGGGAATGATTCAACCACATTTATCCTACCTTCAATAGCAGCAGTTGGAGATATTTTGATTAACGAATTTATGGCAGATCCTAGTCCTGCGGTTGATTTACCAGAAGTTGAATTCGTAGAAATTTACAACGTAAGTAATAAAATAATTGATCTATCAAATTGGAAACTAGGTGATAACACAACGTTTGGATCTTTTAACGGTGGAATAATTTACCCCAACGAATATAAAGTTCTAACAGCAAATAGTAACGTTGGACAATTCACAAATTCAATTGGAGTAACTAATTTCCCTAGTTTAAACAATACCGAAGATGATATTGTTATTCAGAATGGGCAAGGAACAGTGATAGATAAAATCAGTTATACAACGACATGGTACCAAGACAACAGCAAAAAAGACGGAGGTTGGTCGATTGAACGAATCAACCCGTTTGCACCCTGTCAGTCTAGTAACAATTGGAGAGCTTCCATTGATTTAACAGGAGGAACACCCGGTTTTGTCAATTCCGTTTTGGATACATTTCCCGATTATTCATTACCCGAAATAGTATCAATTGAAGTTATAACCGATCAACATATAGCCATTTATTTCAATAAAAATATCGATTCAAATGCACTGCAAAACGTACAAATTTTTACCAATCCATCATTGACAATTACTTATCTCTTTATTCCAGAAAAGTTTACTTCCTATGCTTCCATTTATTTTATGGAACCACTCATTTCGAGTAAAATATACACCTTAACTATTAACGGTCTCACAGACTGTTGGGGAAATGAAAATAACGTAAGCGAGAATTTTATCTTGCCTAGCAATCCGGAAGTTGGAGAGGTTATCATCAATGAAATACTATTCGATCAGCTGACAGGAG
>DATGOZ010000037.1:0-7742 GCA_035305395.1 Taishania sp.
GGTTCTCGGTTGATTTCGGGTAATTATTCGCAGATTCAGGAACTAGAACAGCAATTAGCAACTTTTTTCGATGGGGAAGGAGCGTTGGTGTTCAATTCTGGTTTTGATGCAAATATCGGTTTGTTGTCGTCTTTACCGCAAAAGCACGATTTAATTCTCTACGACGAACACATTCATGCAAGTGTTCGCGATGGTATCCGTTTGTCGAATGCTAAGAATCATTCATTTAAGCACAATGATGTTGCTGATTTAGAAGATAAATTAAGCAGATTGAATCCAGCTGGTGGTGTTGCGTTTGTTTGTGTCGAGACACTTTATTCGATGGGTGGCGATTTTTGTCCTTTATTGTCAATTATTGAGGTTTGTGAAAAGTATAATGCTTATCTGATTGTAGACGAAGCTCATGCAGGTGGATTGTATGGTTCAAATGGTGAAGGTTTCGCAATGGCAGTCAATTTACACCAACGAATTTTTGCGCGCGTTTACACATTTGGAAAAGCATTCGGTTGTCACGGAGCTGTGATTGTTGGAAGTGATTTGTTAAAACAATTTTTAATCAATTTTGCACGCTCGTTTATATACACGACAGCAATTGCTCCATACACTGTTCACCACATTACACAAAATATTAGACGAACTGATTTGGATGCTTGTCGCTTTAAATTGTTTGAAAACATCAGTTATTTCAGAAAAAAATTGGATGAATATGAATTATTTTCTCATTCTGAAATCAACTCACCAATTCAAATGTTAAAAGTTCAAGATGCAAGTCAAGCACATGAATTGGCTACCTTGTTGAAGCAACAAGATATACTGGTTAAAGCAATTGTCCCGCCAACTGTTAAATCTGGTGATGAATCGATACGTGTTTGCTTACATGCATTCAATACGAAACAGGAAATAGATGAATTGTTGGATATCACTGCAACAGTACTTATTAAAGGTTAAAAAATGTTGTTTTCTACGTGTGTTTTAGATTTGACTTTACATTTGCTATTCAATAACTGTTGAGAACTACATCAAGGTGAAGTATTATTTCCAATTACAAACTATTTTTTGGAGTCGTCGATTTCGCGAAGCTGGATTTAATCCTTTGTTTGCGGCAATTTTTCTCGTGTCAATTTTTGTTGGAGCTTCTTTTTTTCTGTTCAAATATGTTGATAGAGCTCCTTATATCTTCAGTGGAATAGCATTTTTTCTAACGACTTTAACAAGTAACAAATCTAAGAGTGATTTCTTGTCCAGTACGTTTAAAGATACGCTTGGTAAGCAAATTGAATTGGCTGAAAAAATGTTAGTTTTAACTCCATTTGTTGTGTTTTTGCTTTGTAAATTGGAGTTTATTCTAACTGGATCATTAATTCTCATCACATGCACAAGTTTTTTAATGAGGTTTGGGTTTTCGGGAGATAAATCCATTCCAACTCCATTTTCCAAACATCCATTCGAATTTGCAGTAGGTTTTCGTCGTTTGTTTTGGTTGTTATTGCCAATTTATGGATTGACATGTATTGCGATGATGTATGATAACTACAACTTAGGAGTTTTTAGTCTTTTGGCAGTGATTGCTGTTGTCATTAACTTTTACAATGAAGTTGAGGATGAATTATTTGTTTGGAATTTCTCTAAATCGGTAAATCAATTTTTAGGATATAAGATCAGAATAGGGTTGATTTACGCAACCTCATTGGTGCTTCCGATTTTGATCGCGCTACTAGTATTTTATCTGTCGAATTGGTGGGTTACACTTGCTTTTTTAGTTGTTGGACTAGCATTTTTGAGTACCTATATTGTTGCCAAATATGCTGCATTTCCGCAGCGAATTAACTTTGTGGATGGACTGGTTATCATGATTTGTATTCCACTTCCAGTTTTGCTGATTTTCATCTTTCCTTATTTTTATGGTCGCGCTAAAAATGCATTAACAGTATTTCTACAATGATTACACTCTCAAATTTATCGAAGTCGTATGATTCCAATTTGGTATTGAAAAATATTCAGCTGACTTTTCAATCGGGTAAGGTTTATGGAATTGTTGGAGAAAATGGAGCCGGTAAAACGACTTTGTTTAAATGTATTGCGGGATTGGAAAATTATGCTGGTACAATTGAATCAGATTTGATTCCCTTGAAAAATCACCTAGGTTTATTGTTGACAGAACCCTTTTATTTTGATCGAATTACCGGAAGAGAATATTTGCAATTGATGTGTAATGCAAGAATGGTTGAATTGAAACAAGTTGATGCAAAGAACATCTTTGATTTACCTTTGGATCAATACGCTTCAACTTATTCAACTGGCATGAAGAAGAAGTTAGCATTGCTTGGAATTCTTGTTCAAAACAACCAATATTACATTTTTGATGAACCGTATAATGGTGTCGATATTCACAGTAATATGCTGATTACGGAGATCATTTTAAAATTGAAGCAGTTGGGAAAGACGGTACTTGTTTCATCCCATATTTTTTCGACTTTGAGAGATACGTGCGATGAGATTATTTTATTGAAAAATGGAGAAATTGCTCAGCAAGTAGATGCAGATTCGTTTGATTTGGTCGAAAATGAAATGAAGAAAACGATGATTGGGAATAAAATTGAGCAATTGGAATTGAAATGATTTTAGAAATTGTATATCAAGATAATCATTTGGTCGTTGTCAATAAACCACACGGATTGTTAGTTCATCAATCCCCCATTGCACGTGATGCCGATGAGTTTGCAATTCAAATATTGAGAGATCAGCTCAATCAACGTGTTTATCCAGCTCATCGTTTGGATAGAAAAACGAGCGGTTTATTGGTCTTTTCGTTGGATAAAGAAACAGACCGTTTGATGCAAGCAAAATTTCAAAACAAGGAAGTTGACAAAAAGTATCTGGCTTTGCTCCGTGGTTATCCCCCGAATGAAATGACCATTGATTATGCGCTGACAAGAGAAGATGGTGTGGTGCAAGATGCCGTTACACATTTCAAGACATTGCAACATTTTGAAATTCCATATCCGCAAGGAAAATTTCCAACTTCAAGATATTCATTGGTAGAGGCAAATCCAGAAACAGGAAGAATGCATCAATTACGCAAACATTTTGCACATATTTTTCATCCGATTATAGGAGATAGACCGCATGGATGCAACAAACAAAACAAATTTTGGTTGGAAAATTTCAATATGAACACAATGTTGTTGCATGCAAGTGAATTGACCTTTACACATCCATATACACAAGAAATATTGAGCTTAAAAGCTGAAATGTCAAGTGAGTTTAAGCGGGTTCTAACAATTATGAATTCACAATTCACAATTCATAATTAGCTTCGCTACTGCTTTCGGCGGTCATAATTATCAATTATTCTCCCAACAAATCCGGTCTTCTTTCCTTGGTACGTTGGTAGGCTTGTTCTTCGCGCCATTTTTCAATTTTATTGAAATCACCTGAGAGCAGCACATCTGGAACTTTCCAACCATTGAATTCAGGCGGTCTAGTATAAACAGGTGGAGCCAATAAACCATCTTGAAAACTATCTGTAAGAGCAGAAGTTTCATCGTTTAGTACGCCTGGAATTAGTCGGACAACCGCATCGATGAGTACAGAAGCAGCAATTTCACCTCCAGAAAGTACAAACGATCCGATTGAAATTTCCTTGGTGATATAATGATCACGTACACGTTGATCTACACCTTTGTAGTGACCACACAAGATCATCAAGTTTTGCTTGAGTGAAAGTTGATTACAAAGACTTTGTTCAAGTACTTCACCATCCGGTGTCATATAGATGATTTCGTCGTAATTGCGTTCAGCTTTCAATTTTTCTATCACTGCAGCAATTGGTTCTATTGACATGACCATTCCAGCTCCACCGCCATATTGATAGTCGTCAACATTTTTATGTTTATTGGTAGAATAATCACGAATATTGTGAAAATGAATTTCAACATGACCTTTATCTTTTGCACGTTGCATGATTGAAGCAGCAAAAGGGCTTTGCATTAATTCGGGTAATATTGTGAGAACATCGATACGCATGGCACAAATTTATAAAAAATGCTTGTTGATCGGTTACGTATTTCATTAGTTGCTCATTAAAGTGATTTTATTCTAGCGATTTATTTATCCAATTGTTTTGGTTTCTTGACTGAATGTATTATCTTTGCACCCTTAAATTTTTATTTAATTAATAAAGTAGTATGAACAATTACGAAACTGTTTTCATTTTAACTCCCGTTTTGTCTGATGACCAGGCAAAGGAAGCAGTGCAAAAAATCGAAAATGACATTAAGTCATTTGGTGGTAATATTAAGCACTCAGAGAATTGGGGATTGCGCAAATTGGCTTACCCAATCCAAAAAAAATCAACTGGATTCTACTTTTTAGTAGAGTTTGAAGCTGAAGGTTCAACAGTTGCTGATTTCGAATTAGCATTGAAACGCGACGAGCGTGTTATCCGTTTCTTAACAGTGAAAATGGATAAAGATCACGTTGCTTATGCTGAAAGAAGAAGAGCAAAAATGGCAAAAGCTTAATTATTAATCATTAAATCGAAAAAAATGGCTCAAAATGACATTCGTTATCTGACTCCGATCAACATCGAAATCAGAAGAGATAAATACTGTAGATTCAAAAAAAGCGGAATCAAATTTATTGATTACAAAGACGCTGACTTTTTGTTGAAATTGGTTAACGAGCAAGGTAAAATTTTACCTCGTCGTATTACTGGTACTTCTGCAAAATACCAAAAAAGAGTTAACAAGGCTATCAAAAGAGCTCGTCACATTGCTCTTTTACCATATGTTGGTGACTTGTTGAAATAAGCTTTTCAAATTGAATTTGCAATAAAACATTTAGAAGATGGAAATTATTTTAAAGAAAAACGTAGATAAATTGGGTTACGCTAACGAAATCGTTACCGTAAAACCTGGATACGGTCGTAACTTCTTGATTCCTCAAGGTTACGCTGTTTTGGCAACTGCTTCTGCGAAAAAAGCGCACGAAGAAGTAATGCGTCAAAAAGCACATAAAGAAAGCAAAATCTTGGCTGAAGCTCAGGAATTGGCTGCTAAATTGGAGAATGTTTCTGTTACAATCACTACAAAAGCTGGTGAGAACGGAAAAATCTTCGGTTCTGTTAATACATTACAATTGGCTGAGGCATTGAAAGCTCAAGGATTCGATATTGATCGTAAATCTTTGACTATCAAAAACGAGCCAATTAAAGAAGTTGGATCTTTTGAAGCAACTGCAAACTTGCATAAAGGAGTTACTCCAACTTTCAAATTTGAAGTTGTTGCTGAATAATTTCAGTCAATAATCATATTTCAAATCCCGGCCTTGGTCGGGATTTTTTTTTAAAAGTTTTGTTGAAGGCTATTTTTTCATAGTTTAGTACTGTTTATTAGTTGTTTAGGTTTTATTCTAATGCAAAATATATGAAAAAACATTACTATTGCTGTTTGCTACTATTGCTGAATTTCGCTTGTGGATCAAAGGATTCATCAACATCCCCATCAGATGATTGTATCTTAATTCGAAAATCACTCAATGACTATGAGATGGGAAATGAATTTTGGTTTGTAAACCAAACTGGAAAAATAATTGTTCCAAAACAAAAGTATTATGGAACATTCAATGATACAATTCGAAATTATGGATTCGTTATCGATAATAAAGGAAACATTTTTGCAGTCGATTGTAACGGAAATGAATTGTATCAGGTATTCAAATATGATAACGGACCAGATTATGCGGAAGAGGGATTGTTTAGAATACTAAGCAAAAATGGCAAGATCGGATATGCTGATGCCGAAACTGGAAAAATTGTTATTAAGCCAGTTTATCAATGCGCTTTTCCATTTGAAAATGGTCGTGCTCGTGTAAGTAAGAATTGTTTGACAGAGACAATTGATGAATATAGCGAGTGGGCAAGCGATGAGTGGTTTGAGATTGATAAAACTGGAAAAAGAATTCAATAACTGTAGACTAATTGTCCTTTATTTAAAAGTCTTATTTTTGCGCAAAAGTGATTTTTATGCGTAATCTATTTTTCTTTGCCCTGTTTATTCTATTTTCTTGTAAGCAATCAACTACTGAAAGTTGCTGTAATGATCAAATTACAGCTGTTCAACTTCTTGAAGCAAAGCATTTCAGAATAGTTGCTGAAGATGGCAAGCAAGTTCTTGAAATCATTAATCCCGATTCAAAAAAGGTTGTAGCTACTTTGCAACCATTGAAGGATAACAAAAATGTAATTGCTTTGTCGGGAACCTTTATTGGAATGATGGATAAATTGAACTTGATTGATAAGGTCGTTGGTGTTTCTGAAATCAAATACGTGTACAACCCCAAAGTGCTTTCAAATTTTAAAGCAAATAAAGTACTAGAATGTGGTTACGATTCTCAAATGAAATTTGAGGAAATGATTGCCATGAAACCTGGATTGATTTTGCATAGTGGATACAATAAAGAATTTCCACATCAAAAGCAATTTGAAAATGTCGGAATTCAATGTGTGCCAATCTATGATTGGAGAGAAGAAACTCCGTTAGGAAAAGCTGAATGGATTAAAGTTTATGGCTTTTTGTTTGGTAAATTGGATGAAGCAATTAAACTATATGATGGTATTGTTGAACGTTACAATGCAATGAAAAAAGAAGCCAGCAATTTAAAGCCATCAGCGTTGATGATGAGTGGAAACATGATTGGTGGTGAATGGTGTGCTCCAGCAGGAAACAGTTACATGGCGCAGTTGATGAAGGATGCAAATATTACTTACGGAAATTATCAGACGGAAGGTTCTGGAAGTGTTATGACGACGCAAGAAGATAATTTATCCAAAAATAGACACGCTGCATATTGGATTAATCCAGGTGCAAAAAATTTGACTGATTTATTGAAGCAGAATCCGAAAGCAAATCTGTTTGATGCTTTTAGAAACAAACAAGTGTACTGTTACTTGAATAAGGATCAATTCTATTGGGAAGAATCGTCAATTGCTCCAGATAAATTGTTGGGTGATTTAATTAAAATTGGTCACCCAGAATGGAAAGGGATCGATGAATTCTATTTTTATAAGCGCCTTGAGTAGACTTTTTCGGTTTAATTGACATTCATTTGACAATTTTCTGTTCAAACTAAAGTAACTTTGCACCATGAGTTTTGAAACTATTAAAGCATTACACATTATTTTCATGGTGTGTTGGTTTGCCGGATTATTTTATATAGTGCGATTGTTTATCTACCATGTTGAGGCGCAAGAAAGACCGGATATGGAAAGAGAAATTTTATCCAATCAGTTTATTGCAATGGAAAACAGATTGTGGTGGATTATAACAACTCCAGCGATGGTGCTTACAGCAATCTTTGGAATAAGTATGTTGCTTTATCCTGGTCACGGATATTTAATTCACCAACCTTGGATGCATGTGAAATTAGCATTCGTAGTCTTGTTATTGATTTACCATTTTGTATGTCAAAAAATCATGAAAGATCTGGAAAAGGGTGTATTCAAATGGAAATCACAAAGTTTACGTTTATGGAATGAAGTAGCCACACTAGCTTTGGTTGCAATTGTTTTTATTGTTATTACAAAAGGGGCGATGGTTTGGTGGAAAGGAACCGTCGGATTTTTCGCTACTGCAATTGCATTAATGCTTTTGATTAAGATCTATAAACGTATTCGAAAGAAGTAATTGTGTACTTTAAAAAGGTTAAGCTACTCGTTATAGAGTAGCTTTTTTTGTAACATT
>DATGOZ010000038.1:0-2458 GCA_035305395.1 Taishania sp.
GCAAAGGAAAAGAAAAAGGTGAAGGAGAAACAGGTAAAGATGGTAAAGGTAAACAAGGAGAAGGCGGCAACGAACAAGGCGATGGTGAAGGTAGCAATGAAGAAATGAATGGCGAATTGTATGAAATTTATCAAAGACAGCAACAGTTACGAAATGCATTACAAGACAAGCTTGGTGAAGCTGGCAAAACAGGACAAGGCAAGCAGTTGTTAGATAAAATGGAAGATATTGAACTTGACCTTATCAACAAAGGCTTTACCAATCAGACGCTTCAAAAAATGATGCAATTGCAACATCAATTGCTTAAGTTAGAAAACGCTTCTTTTCTACAAGATGAAGACCAGAAACGTCAATCTGAAACCAATAGAAAACAGTTTGATAATTCCACAGTCAATCAAATTCCTAAAGCAAAAGAATATTTCAACACTACTGAAATTTTAAACAGACAAGCATTACCTTTGCAACAAGCTTACAAAAAGAAAGTACAAGAATATTTCAAAAAAACCGATGATTAGTTTTAACTACGAAACCGATTTTGAATTGCCTAATGAATCTCAATTAGCTCAGTGGATTTCTTCCACTATTTCAGCTGAAGATTGTAAAGAAGGTGAGATTAATTATATATTTTGTGATGACGATTATTTGCATAAATTGAATGTTGAATTCCTTAATCATGACACACTCACAGATATTATTAGCTTTGATTATTCGGTAGGAAAAGAACTACATGGCGATATTTACATTTCACTTGAAAGAGTGACAGATAATGCTAAGGATTTTAACAACGAATTTTCGGAAGAATTACATCGCGTGATGATTCACGGGATTTTACATTACTGTGGTTATAAGGATAAAACAGAGGCCGATGAGGTTTTAATGCGTCAGAAAGAAAATGACTACCTAAGTCAACTAGCTTAACATTAAGGAAATCAACGTATATTTGCAAACTCAAATTGATAACCCATTTCATTTTTTGCTTTTGTTCCACGTGGAACAAAAGATTTAAAAGTATAACACATGTTTAATAATATATATGATGTCATCGTAGTTGGTGCGGGTCACGCAGGAAGTGAAGCCGCTGCCGCAGCTGCCAATATGGGTAGTAGCACGTTATTAATTACGATGAATCTTCAAAACATAGCACAAATGTCCTGTAATCCGGCTATGGGCGGTATTGCAAAGGGACAAATTGTTCGTGAAATTGATGCGCTTGGAGGTTATAGTGGTATCGTGAGTGATACGTCCGCTATCCAATTTAAAATGCTTAACAAATCCAAAGGTCCTGCAATGTGGAGTCCGCGTGTGCAAAGTGACCGTATGCGTTTTGCTGAAGATTGGCGATTGATGCTCGAGAACACACCGAATCTCGATTTTTATCAAGATATGGTTTCTGGCTTAATCATTAAAAATCATAAAATCGAAGGTGTTATTACCTCATTAGGAATTGAAATTAAAGCCAAATCAGTAGTGCTTACCAACGGTACTTTTTTGAATGGATTAATTCATATAGGTGATAAAAATTTTGGTGGTGGTCGGGCAGGCGAAAGAGCTGCGACAGGTATCACAGAACAGTTGGTTCAATTGGGTTTTGATTCTGGCAGAATGAAAACAGGAACGCCACCGCGAGTTGATGGAAGATCGTTAGATTATTCAAAAATGACTGTAGAATCAGGCGACCCTAATCCTGAGAAATTTTCATTTTCTGATATTACAAAACCATTGACCGTTCAAAGAGATTGCCATTTAACGTATACAAGTCCTGAAGTTCATGATTTGCTTCGTGAAGGATTTGATCGTTCACCGATGTTTAATGGTAGAATTCAAAGTACAGGACCACGATATTGTCCATCTATTGAAGATAAAATTAATCGTTTTGCTGATAAAGAAAGACATCAATTATTTGTGGAGCCAGAAGGTTGGAATACCGTGGAAGTTTATGTCAATGGCTTTTCAACATCGTTACCAGAGGATGTTCAATTTAAAGCGTTACGTTCTGTTGCTGGTTTTGAAAATGTCAAGTTTTTTAGACCAGGCTACGCTATAGAATATGATTATTTTCCGCCAACACAATTGAAACACACCTTAGAAACAAAGTTAGTGGATGGTTTGTTTTTTGCAGGTCAAATTAATGGTACAACTGGCTATGAAGAAGCAGCTTCTCAAGGTTTGATGGCTGGTATTAATGCGGCGTTAAAAGTACAAGAGCGTGACGAATTTATATTAAAACGCAGTGAAGCATATATTGGTGTTTTGGTTGATGATTTAATTACAAAAGGTACTGAGGAACCTTATCGAATGTTTACGTCACGTGCTGAATATCGTACCTTGTTGCGTCAAGATAATGCAGATTTTAGATTAACTCCAAAAGGTTTTGAATTAGGTTTAGCTTCAGAAAAACGTTTACGCAGAATGGAAGAGAAGCATTCAAAATCGGATGCGTTTGTTGAGTTTTTTAAAG
>DATGOZ010000039.1:0-5133 GCA_035305395.1 Taishania sp.
AAAGAGGAACATAAATTAAAAATTGAATGGTTACTACCTTGTGTGTTAAGTCTGGGATTGTTATTTAATCCACCACTTTGGTACACCAATATGCTTTTTATCCTTACTGGATTTAGTGCTTTTTACACTTTGAGAAGACGCACAGTTGGCACCGATTTTCTCATGGAAGTATTGATTGGAATTGGGGTAGTATACTTAATGAATTGTTTCGTTTAATCCATTTGTTTCACCACAGTTCCATCGTTATAAATAAAAAACTTCAATCCTTTTTCCGAATCACTAACTTCCTGACCAAGTGAATTCAATACTTTAACCAGCTCTTTATTCCTCACAGAGTTATCAATAACGATGATTTCTGATTCTTTTTCAGTTCCATCATAATCCACTTGTTTCAAACGATAATAATTCATTACATATTCAAAATCTGTATCCAGATAACTGTATGTATGTACATCGGTTGTTGTACCAGCGCCATCCACTTTTGCAACAGTTTCCCAAACTTCACCATCCACACTGCGTTCTAATTCAAAATAATCATTGTTTTTTTCAGATGCAGTTTCCCAAGTTAATACATTAGTTCTATTATCTGAAAAACCTGTAAATGAAAATAATTCAATAGGAAGCGGAGCGCAATAGGCTATCAAATCAGAAATAATTATGTACTGACTGGGGTTATTGTAACTACTCGGTGATACTCCAGACTTGTATTGAATTGTAATGGACTTAACTTGATAACATCCACTAGCATCACTACCAATACGTACAGAGTTGTTTCCATAACAAGTACAAGCACTGCTTTCACCAGAATCATATGTCAACATTGAGGTTCCATTTCCTGAAACACTTCCTCCTGTAGAAACACAAGCAGTACCCTCATTATATATATTTACAGACGAACCAGTACCATTTACAGCACTAATAGTCACCTTATCTCTCCAACTACCATATCCATCATCATTTATATCATACAATTTGAACCTTACTGCCCCTACTGTATGGCTAAATGTTATTGTTACAGTTATTGTCTTTGTAGTATTGTTAGTCCAATCAGTACTCAATAACAAACCTTGATTATCTGCTGATATTCCTGAGCAACCACTCACTACACTTGATCCTGACGCTATAAACCTAGGAGATGAATTTTGCCACACATTCTCACTATTATTAATCGTCGCAGTCATCGTTATTCCACCGACTGTAGTTGCAGTATATGTTCTATTCTGACCTGATCCACTGTAGGTTCCATTCCATGAAAACGTCGTTTGTGCATTTGTCTTGAAACACAAAATAAAAAATATACAACAAAAAGCAATTTTGTGCAAATTATAGCTAGCCAAATTTTTCATAAGAACACTAGTTTAAAAGTGTAATAGTCAATCAAATATAAACTAAAACTGATTAGTAGGTTTATTTCTATTGTTAAATCATCTATCGATGTTATTTATTTAACTAATTAAAATACAAAACACAAGTAATCAACAAATTGCCAAAATATTTAATTCTTAACGCTTAACTCCATTTTTTCCTTAATTTTGTAAAAAAAGAAGGTCGTGTATTTATTTCTAAATGATGTATCAGGTTCGGAAGTGTTGGTAATACTTCTTTTTATTTTGATTTTCTTCGGTTCTAAGAGCATTCCGGGTATTGCCAGAACGATGGGGAGAACGATTCGTCAGATTCAAGATGCGACGAATGACATTCAAACAGAAATCAAAAAATCGACTAGCGAATACAAGAAAGATTTGAATTTGGAAGGTATTTTCAAAGAAACAGCAGAAGAAATTCGCAGACCACTCGATCAAATGGTAGATGATGTTGAACATTCGGTAAAGTATACTCCAAAACCGAAAACAACAATTGAAGTAAAACCAGAGGAACCTATAATCACAGAAAGTACAACAGAGGTTGTAGATGTAACTCCAACAGAAACTACAGAAACAAATCCGAATACGGAAGAAAAGATATAAAAAACGCCCCGACAACTATCGGGGCGTTTTTGGTTTCGTATCGAATTTATTATCTTATTTCAAAAAACTGTATTGCTTTCCATAATACAACATCTGTTCAATAAATGATTGTCCGTATGAGATTTTGATATCAGTAATTTCTCCTTTAGCATTCTTTATTGGAACCAACACTGGATTTACAAAACCACTATAAGGAGCAATGTTCAACGGTTTCACACGATCCAATACTTCTTTGTGTAACGCATAATCCACCTTCACTCCATAATTGTCGACTAACGCTTGTCCAGCTTTAAAATCACCTTCAGATTTGATGCGTTGAATTTCTCTCAACAACTCACCAAACAATTGACGTAATTTTTGATAATCCCGAACAACGAAATAGGTTTTATTATTCTTGACAACTTTTTCAATCACTTTATCTTTTTGTCCTTTTTCGTAAACCCATTTTGCAACCAATTGGCGATTTTGCATGTGTTCTTCAGACAAACTTTGTCCCAATTCCAAACGTTGCAATTGTGTCATCATACCATTGCGGATATACCCATCGTACTCAGCTCTTGCAACGTCCAAAGAAGGAATCAATCCCAAATCCACCATTTTCTGATCCATGATGTAATACAATCCAACCAAATCGGCACGCGCTTCTTCAAGTGTACTTGCATATTGCTTCAACGTCTCTGATGGTTGACCAACACCCGGATTTAACTGACCCGAAGCATGACCGATAACCTCGTGTAAAGCTGTATGTAATTTCCCTGCCAAGTAACCGTGCTTTTTAGCCAATTGTTTTTCTTCATCAGAATAAGCAAATTCATCCACAATACCTGCTCCACCAGCTTTATCATAGGCTGAAATGATATTTCCTAAACTCACAGACTTAGAACCATGCACTTCACGTATCCAGTTGTTGTTTGGCAAATTCACCCCAATTGGAGTAGAAGGAGATGCATCACCTGACTCACTTGCAACTTGTACAACTTTATAGCTCACACCTTTCACCTCCTTCTTTTTGTGTTCCGGAAATAAAGGAGAATTATCTTCGAACCATTGTGCGTTTTCAGCCAACGCTTTCATTTGTTTTGAAGCTTCAAAATCGGTAATTTGAACAATACTTTCGTAATTTGCCTTAATACCCAACGCATCACCATAAACTTCGATAAATCCATTGATCCAATCAATATCTCCTTTTGTCGATTTTGTCCACAATACATTATAATCATCCCATGTTTTCAAATCACCTGTTTTGTAAAACTCGATCAATTTTTTCAACGCAGCAGCTTGATATTGATTTTCAACAACGGTTACAGCTTGTTCCAACCAATAAACAATTTGCTCAATTGCCTTACCGTACTTCCCTCCTATTTTCCAAACTTCTTCTACTAATTTCCCATTTTTCAAAACAAGCGTTGAGTTCAATCCATGCTCAACTGGTCGTGAAGGATCAGCATTTGTTTTCCCTTTGTAGAAATCTTCAACCATTTTTTGTGTGACCCCCTCACCATAAAAACCATTTGCAGAGGCTTGGATGATATCTACACTTGGATCTTTTAACTTTCTGTATTTTGCAACTTCAGGACTGAAAATTAACTCCATCACCTCCTCATTCAACGAGTGATTCACCGCTTTTAACAACGAAGCAAAATAATCTTTTGAAAATTTTGGATTGAATTTCTCCATCCCATAATGGTGGTGAATTCCGTTCGCAAAAAACACTTGTTTCGCATAAACCAAAAACGCATTCCACTCATCCTTCTGAGTCAAATCTCCCAACTTATCTTCGTTCGAAAGAATGGTTTCCAAAGCCTTACGAATCGTTAAGTTATATGGATTATTTTGATCCCAATTGATATCTCTTCCCGCCAAACCAGCTTGACTCAAGAAATAAACCAATTTCTTTTGGTTCAACGTCAACTTATCAAAATCCTTGATTTCATATCGCAACACCTGAATATCGGCAAAGCGATCTACCTTTATATCACCAATTTCCGAAACGATTTCCACTTGATCTTCAGCAGAATCATTCGCTTTATTCGAATTACAACTACTCATCGCTAATATCAAACTTAATAGCCCAACGCTAATATAACTTCTCTTCATATGTTAGTTTTTATGTTATAAATTTAGAAAATTAAACATTCGAATACAAGGAATACTCCTTCAAGGTCAGAAAAACTCAAAAAGCATGCTTTTGCTCATCGAAAACTATTAACTTTGTGACGAATTTTTATAACCGATACATACATGTCACAAGTAATGAATGAATTTGATGTTCGCTCTATTCTTACAGAATTAGGAATTGAGGATGTAAATAACGGAGCATCTACAGGTGGAAGATGGTTCAATACAAGAGGTGAAAAAATCACTTCATATTCTCCAGTAGACGGAGCAGTAATTGCTTCTGTTGATTCTGCTACTGAAGCTGACTACGAAGCTGTAGTTTTGAAAGCGCAAGAAGCATTTTTAGAGTGGAGACAATGGCCAGCACCAAAAAGAGGTGAAGTTGTTCGTCAATTGGCTGAAAAAATTCGTGAATATAAAACAGCGTTAGGAACCTTGGTTTCTTACGAAATGGGTAAATCTTTACAAGAAGGATTGGGTGAAGTTCAAGAAATGATTGACATCTGTGACTTTGCCGTAGGTTTATCTCGTCAATTATACGGTTTAACAATGCACTCTGAGCGTCCAGGACACAGAATGTATGAACAATATCACCCACTAGGAGTTGTTGGAATTATTTCTGCGTTCAACTTCCCAGTAGCTGTTTGGAATTGGAATACTGCATTGGCTTGGGTTTGTGGCGACGTAACAGTATGGAAGCCATCTGAAAAAACACCTATCACTGCAATTGCTTGTCAACAAATTACGAAACAAGTATTTGATGCAAACGGAGTTCCAGAGGGTGTATCTAACTTATTAATTGGTGATGCAACTTTAGGGAAATTAATGGCTGAAGACGTTCGTATTCCATTAGTTTCTGCAACAGGATCTACTCGCATGGGTAAATCTGTTGGAGCAGCAGTTGGAGCACGTTTAGGAAAATCTTTGTTGGAATTAGGTGGTAACAACGCGATTATCATCACTCCAAGTGCAGATTTAAAAATGGTAATTCCAGGTGCTGTATTTGGAGCTGTTGGAACAGCTGGACAACGTTGTACTTCAACTCGTC
>DATGOZ010000040.1:0-2205 GCA_035305395.1 Taishania sp.
TTCACCTCTGGGAATTTCTCATAAGAGAAAACCGGAATCTTAATCGCATAACCTTCTTTACGCGGGTTGAAGTTAAAATCTTTCACCTTCTTAGCTCCCAGCATCACCTTAGTTGCATAATTGACGTATGGTTCATCATAAGCTTTTGCAATAAATGGCACCGTACGAGAAGCTCTTGGATTCGCCTCAATTACATATACCTTATCATCTTTGATAGCAAATTGGATATTGATTAAACCTACGGTTTCTAATTCAACTGCAATTTTCTTCGTGATATCCTCAATCTGTGTCATCACAAAATCTCCTAAATTGTATGGAGGCAACACTGCATATGAATCTCCTGAGTGAATTCCAGCAGGTTCAATGTGCTGCATAATACCAATGATATACACATCTTTCCCATCACAAATAGCATCTGCTTCAGCTTCTATTGCACCCCCTAAGAAATGGTCTAACAAAATTTGATTACTCCCCATCTCTTGAATGATGTCCACGACATGCGTCTCTAACTCCTCTTTATTGATTACAATCTTCATTTTTTGTCCACCAAGAACGTATGAAGGTCTAACCAACAACGGGAAACCTAGTTCATCAGCTAATTCTAGTGCTTGTTCTGCACTTTCAACAACTCCATATTTCGGGAATGGGATATTCAAACGCTCCAACGCTTCAGAGAAACGACCTCGATCTTCAGCCAAATCCAATGCTTTGAAACTTGTTCCAATAATCTTGATCCCAAATCGTTCTAATTTTTCAGCTAATTTCAATGCAGTTTGACCACCTAACTGTACAATTACACCTTCTGGCTTTTCATGCTGAATAATATCGTAAATATGCTCCCAAAAAACTGGTTCGAAGTACAATTTATCAGCTGTATCGAAGTCTGTAGAAACCGTTTCAGGGTTACAGTTAATCATGATAGTTTCATAACCACACTCTTTCGCTGCCAATACACCATGCACACATGAGTAGTCAAATTCAATACCTTGACCAATTCGATTAGGACCAGATCCAAGTACAACAATTTTCTTCTTGTCTGAAACAACACTTTCGTTCTCTTCCTCAAATGTTGAGTAATAATAAGGTGTTTGTGCTTCAAACTCTGCAGCACACGTATCTACCAATTTATATACACGTTTGATACCCATTTCATGACGCTTCGCGCTGACTTGTGATTCCAAACATCTCAACAAATGGGCAATCTGACGATCTGCATATCCTTTTTGTTTAGCCTCAAACATCAAGTCTTTTGGCAACGTGTCAAGCGTATATTTTTCAATTTTTTGTTCTAATTTGATTAAATCTTCAATCTGTTTTAAGAACCAAAAATCGATTTTTGTTTTTTCAATTATTGTCTTGAAAGGAATACCTAATTTAATCGCATCGTAAATATGAAATAAACGATTCCAAGACGGATGTTCTAATGAATGTAAAATTTCAGCTTGATTTGTCAATTCCTTACCATCCGCACCTAAACCGTTACGGTTTATTTCGAGTGACTGACAAGCCTTTTGTAAAGCCTCTTGGAAAGAACGTCCAATTCCCATTACCTCTCCAACAGATTTCATTTGCAAACCTAATTCGCGATTTGCTCCAGGGAATTTATTGAAGTTCCAACGAGGAATTTTTACGATAACATAATCCAAAGTAGGCTCAAACAACGCTGAAGTTGTTTTTGTAATTTGGTTTTCTAATTCATCCAAGTGGTAACCAATCGCCAATTTAGATGCAATTTTTGCAATTGGATAACCAGTTGCTTTCGAAGCTAAAGCAGAAGATCTAGAAACGCGAGGGTTGATCTCAATTGCAATGATTTCTTCTTTTTCATCTGGAGAAACAGCAAACTGCACGTTACATCCTCCCGCAAAATTCCCGATAGAACGCATCATTTTAATCGCCATATCTCTCATTTTCTGGAAAGTTGTATCCGACAAAGTCATCGCAGGTGCTACGGTAATTGAATCTCCTGTGTGAATTCCCATTGGATCAAAATTTTCGATCGAACAGATAATCACTACATTGTCATTTGAATCTCGCAACAACTCCAACTCAAACTCCTTCCATCCCAACAATGCTTTATCAATCATTACCTCATGAATAGGCGACAATTGCAAACCTCTTTCTAATAAATTATCAAAATCTTGTGGATCATGAACAATAGAAGCACCAGCACCTCCTAGCGTATAAGAAGCTCTAATACATAGT
>DATGOZ010000041.1:0-7328 GCA_035305395.1 Taishania sp.
TCCATAAGATGTAGTTGAACCATGAATGTAAATGGTGTCTCCCGGAGATGCGGCATCAATCGCATCTTGAGCTGATGTATATTGACCTGCTGTCAATACATGATTACTTACTGTAATAACTGTTCCTGTAGCTTTAAATACAGAAAATAAGACAACTATTAACGTTGTAGTGTAGAATTTAAGTGCTTTCATTTGTAATAAGTTAAATCTATTACAAAGTTACAAAGTTCTACACCTTCCCACAATACCTACTTCTAGGTATTTTATCTCATATTCAGTCACTTAGATAAAAAAATCTCTCTAAATTGGAAACTATCAAGCTTCCATATCTTTCAATATTTGGGCAACATCTTCCTCGGTAGAAGCTAATTTTTGCTTACAAATTTTGATCAATTCCGATGCGCGTTTTACTTTAATGGCCAATTCATCAACTGAGATTTCCCCATCTTCTAAATCAGATACAATTTTCTGTAATTCATCAAAAGCTTCTGTATATTTAATTTCCATCTTTTTTATTTATTCGTGTTATTTTACTATCAATGCGATAATCAAAAGTCTCAATTTCGATTTCTAAATCTTCTTGAGGTAAATTTGTTTGGCTAATTGTTTTTCCATTGAATCGAGTGATACTGTAACCGCGTTTCAATACGTTTATTGGATCAAGGTGTCGAATGTTTTTCTCAATTTGCAATAGCATTTCTTCACTTTTAGTTAGATGCTTCGTGCTATTTTCTCTCAGAAAGGACTCTGCATCATTGAGATACAATAGCTGATCAGCTTGAAGTCGTTTGATGTAATTTTTCAGATTAGTCTTTAAAAACGTTAATCTATCTTGTTGTCTATTGATATTCAAATCACTCTTTGAACTCAAGCGACTGAAAATCATTTGTAAATTACCTTGCTGAATCTTCAAGTTGGTTTGTGCCACAGATCTCAATTGTTTACTAATATGAGAAAATGCAGTTTTTGATTGCTCTAAAATAATCGGAACTAGTTGCTTAATTTGTTCTTGTGCACGATCAACTGGTACGGCAAAATCATGAAATGCCTGAATCAAATAATCAGCTAACTCTGTTGGTGTAATTGCATTGCGATAGGCAATCATTTCGGCAACCGTTAGGTTTGTTGAGTGACCAATTCCTGTTAAAATTGGAATTTTGCAACTTGCAATTGCTTTACACAGTTCATAATTATTGTAACAAGCTAATCCAACTTCTCCACCACCACCACGGACAATAACAATGACATCAAAATATGCTTTGAGTGATTCAATTTTTCTAATTTGAGTTGGAATGGATTCAATTGCAGCATCTCCTTGCAAATAAGCAAAAAACAAATGTGTAAAAAATTGATACCCATACGAATTCTGATTCAACACTTTCATAAAATCCGAAAGACCCTTACTTGTATCGGCTGAAATAATTGCAATGCGTTTGGGCAACAAAGGAAATGGTAAATTTTGATTCGCATTTAACAATCCATCTGCTTGCAATTTCAACAAAGTCTCTTGACGTTCGCGTTGTAATTCTCCAAGCGTATAACTCGGATCAATATCTAATATTTGCAAACTAATTCCATGCAATTCAGAAAATGAAACTTTTACTTGCATCAAAAAAGTAGAACCTTCTTTCATTGGTTCATTCAATACTTGAATAAATTGCTGGTTAATTCGCTGCAAATTGTGTTTCCAAATAGAACCATTAATCTGAGCAACAATTTTTCCATCTTCTTTTTGTACCAATTCAGGAAAGGCGTGCCCACTCGGATACAAATTCAACTTATGCATCTCAGCCTTAATCCAGTAAAGACTCTGATAACGTTCATTGATCGTTTTTCGAATGGATGATACTACTTGGCGAAGTGAAAAAACTTGTCTTTGCTCATTCATATTTTGAAGTTAATCAATTTTATCATCAAAAAATCAAGTTTTTTTCAAGTTATAAGAAAAAATAAAGGCTTCCACCTATATGGAAGCCTCTGTTCATTTATAAATCGTCTGTGAGTTTATTTCATTTTTACTGTTAAGTTATCACCCTCTTTGGTAACTTGAGCAACTCCCATTTTTGTTAGAGCTTTAATTCCTAAATCCCATTGTTTGTTGCTAAGACCAGCTTGAATTTTCAAATCATTTAAATCCATTTCTTTTGCTTTTGCTAAAATATCGTAAATGATTTTTTCATTTTCATTCAATGTCAACTTTTTGGCTTCTGGTCTCATTTGAGGGAAAAATAGTACTTCTTGAATGGAAGGATTATCAGTTAAAAACATAATCAAACGATCCATTCCAATTCCCAATCCAGAAGTTGGAGGCATACCATATTCTAATGCTCTCAAGAAATCTTGGTCAATGAATTGTCCTGCTTCATCATCACCTCTTTCTGACAAGCGAACTTGTTCTTCGAAACGTTCACGTTGATCAATTGGATCGTTCAACTCTGAATAAGCATTGGCGATTTCTTTACCACAAACCATCAATTCAAAGCGTTCTGTCAATTCAGGGTTATCTCGATGTGATTTACACAATGGGGACATTTCTTTCGGATAATCTGTAATGAATGTTGGTTGAATGTAGTTTCCTTCACATTTTTCACCAAAGATTTCATCAATCAATTTTCCTTTACCCATTGTATCATCTACAGCGATTCCCATACCTTTTGCAGCTTCACGAATTTCGTCTTCATTCTTACCGTTTATGTCAAAACCTGTGAACTGTAGAATTGAGTCACGCATTGTAACACGTGCATAAGGTGCTTTGAAATCAATATCCTGACCATTGAATCTTGCTTTAGTTGTTCCATTTACTGCAATTGCACAGTGTTCCAACAAACGCTCTGTGAAATCCATCATCCAATTATAATCTTTGTAAGCCACATAGATTTCCATTGCTGTAAATTCTGGATTGTGTGTACGGTCCATCCCTTCATTTCTGAAGTTTTTAGAAAATTCATACACTCCATCAAAACCACCAACAATTAATCTTTTCAAATAAAGTTCATTGGCAATTCGCATATACAAAGGAATATCCAACGCATTGTGATGTGTAATAAATGGTCTTGCAGCTGCTCCACCAGGAATTGCTTGTAAAATTGGAGTTTCAACTTCCATGTATCCAGCATCATTAAAGAACTGACGCATGGCGTTGAACAATTTTGTACGCTTAATGAAAATCTCTTTCACATGCGGGTTAACCACCAAGTCAGCATAACGTTGTCTATAACGCATTTCAGGATCTGTAAATGCATCGTGTACATTTCCTTCTGCATCTGTTTTTGGCAACGGAAGTGGTTTTAAAGATTTACTCAGCAACGTAAATTCTTTTACGTTCACCGAAATTTCACCAACTTGCGTCTTGAAAACAGTTCCTTTAACACCAATGAAATCACCTAAGTCTAACAACTTTTTAAACACGTCATTGTACAACGTTTTGTCTTCACCCGGACAGATTTCATCACGGTTAAAATATACCTGAATACGACCTGTAGAATCTTGTAACTCAATAAAACTTGCTTTACCCATTACACGCTGACTCATCATACGGCCAGCGATGCAAACTTCCTTATCAGCCTCAAACTTCTCCTTTATACCCTTCGCATAGTCAGTTACAGGATATAGCGCTGCTGGATATGGATCAATTCCCATATCTCTCAATTTCGCCAACGTTTCTCTACGTTGAAGTTCTTGATCTGAAAGTTCAATAAAGCTCATACTATTATTTTATTAAGGTTTGCAAATTTAGGCATTTACATATTAAAAGCATTATTCTCTAACTAGAAATAATTAATTTATCTATTTTTGCAGTACTAAAACGATATATTATGCTTATTCCAATCGGGTGTGATCACGCAGGATTTCAGTTAAAATTAGAGGTAATTAAACACTTAGAATCAAAAGGATATACAGTTAAAGATTTTGGTTGTTATTCAGAAGAGAGTATCGACTATGCAGATTTTGCACATCCAGTTGCTAGCTTAGTTGAAGAAACTGAAGGAATGAAAGGTATTTTGATTTGTGGTTCTGGTAATGGTATCAACATGACTGCCAACAAGCACCAAGGAATTCGATCAGCACTTTGTTGGAGTCCAGAAATTGCAAAGCTTGCAAGAGAACACAACGATGCAAATATCATTGCAATGCCAGCAAGATTTGTAGATACAAAAACAGCACTTGAAATGGTTGACATTTTCTTCTCTACTGACTTTGAGGGAGGTAGACATCAAAAGCGAATTGAAAAAATTCCTGTCTGCTAATTTTTTCAAAAAAATTTCGAAAAAATGCATTGGTTTTGAAAAAAACTTAATACATTTGTCGCCCGTTGATGAACGAATCAACTAAAAACATTGAAATAAGCGAGAATAGCTCAGTTGGTAGAGCACGACCTTGCCAAGGTCGGGGTCGCGGGTTCGAATCCCGTTTCTCGCTCGGAAGATTTTTGAGCGAATATTGACTATTCTCTCGAAATAAAGAAACAGGATGCTCGAGTGGTGGAATTGGTAGACACGCCGGACTTAAAATCCTGTGCTCGTTTTGGGCGTGCGGGTTCAAGTCCCGCCTCGAGTACATAGAAGGGGCTGTCTACTTTTGAGACAGCCCCTTTTTTTCTATCTAATGATTCACAATAAACTTACCAGTTTTGACTACCTCATCTGTTGATGACTTGAGGTAGAATATATACGTTCCATTTGAATATTTTGATACGTCCAATTGGTATGTCGAACTATTTACATCGATTTGTTCAATGGTTCTTCCCATCAAATCCAAGATGGTAATTTTTGCTTTTCCAATAGATTTGTCAAGTTCAAAGTTCAATTGCTTGTCAGATGGATTTGGATAAATTTTGAAAGTTAATTTACCTAAATCTTGAACTGATGCGCTTGGATCATTCGCAACGATTCGAATACAATAATCCTCTACCTCACCCCAAGTAAAATCACCGCATACATTCTGAACACCTGTTTGTCCAACACCTTGATAAGCTAACTGAACACGCATTTTACTATCCCCAAGTGGAGCGCTTTGAGGAATTACAATAGAACCAGTTATTGCATTTGTGTTCGATGTATTTTCATTCATCAACAATTCACCCGAATCAAAGACACCATCTTGGTTCATATCAATCCAAACACGTGTTTTAAGCGGTAAAGCCTGATTTCCAAAACCAGCTGTTATTTGCATATTGTAGCTAGTTTCACGCTCCATTTCAACAGACGGAATATCAGTCGAAGCGTAATATCCGTTATTATTTCCTGAAGTACTATTTAACGTGTTTAACGCAACTTTTTCAATCCACTGCTTTTGAACTCCCAAAATTCCAGTTGCAGAACCGCCATTTGTCAAAACATTCAACAAAGTAGCACCCTGAGATTGACTTATCATAATCACTGGTATTGTAACAGAAGCAGCTCCTGTTCCAGCCCCCAAACTTGTTGGTGCTGATGCTTGATTATTAATAATAACCAAAGCAGTTGCTCCTGCATTTTGTGCATTTACGGCTTTTTCTGAAAAATTACATGTCCCTCTCACAGCCACAGCAATATTTCCAGCCAAATCAGTTGCATTCGAAATTGTTCCACAACCTTCATTTGGTGTTCCAGTTCCATTCATTAAAACTAAATTTCCATAGTTATAATTTGCTGAAACGCTTCCTCCCCAATTCTGAGTTAGAACAAAATCAGTAATCGTTTGAGAGCTTCCTGTTGATGTTGTATAAGCAAAACGAGCAGTCGAAGAACCAGTTCCTTTAGAATTACAATAAATTAAATCAACACAATTTCCACATCCCAAAGTTCTGAATTCAGAAACTGTAGATTCAGTTGTTTCGTCTGCACAAACACTGGCGAAGTAATATTCATAACTTGTACATTCCGTCAAATTCGAAAGATTGATTGGCGATTGTACATTTTCAAGTATAGTCCAGTTTGAAGTCCCTACAACACGGTAATAGAAATCTGTTGTAATTACTTCTTCATTCGCATCAAATGTTATTTGAGCAACTGTTTCATTCGGTGTAGCTGTAGAACTTGTAATTGTACAAGCGCTACATGAGCTTTCCATCAATAAATCCAATGTATTTCTTGCATTCAATCTTCCTCCAGTAATGAATTTAGATGCTAATTGAGATTTTACATCCACCCCATTGATTAAAGCATCTAGTACTAGATCTGCTCCTTGCTTTGGATTTGCCTTAACTATCGACATAAAAGTTGGACAAGGAATCGCATAAGCTAAACCAATTACTCCCGCAGTTAACGGACATGCAAAAGATGTTCCTGTCGTCGTTGTAATTCCGTTAGTTCCATTTGTTGTTACAACGTTGATACCCGGTGCTCCAAAGTCAATTGTATTAACACCATATCCTCCAGCGGTATTGTCATTGTGATCCGTACGTCCTACACCTACCATATATGGACTCGAACAAGCTGTTGGCACGTCACCTGCTGTGTCTACATTCAAATTTGAGTTTGTAGTCGCCCCGACATTAATGATACCATGATAACCGAGCGTATCATAAAATTGACACCAAAGTGGATAGTTTGCAGGATTTCCATTATCAATACCCCAAGATGCACTAGTTGCAACAACAAAAGCACCTTTCGTACCCCCTGACTGATTCCATTGTTTTCTCAATACCAAAGGATAGGTGTAGGCTTCAATAACACTTGCTTGTGTTAAATTTCCCATATTCACAACCATCAATTTGACATCCCAATTGGCACCAACAACATTCAATCCATTATCTCCTTTTGCACCAATCATTCCCAAACAGTTTGTACCGTGACTTCCTGTTCCTGTATCGTCATTTTGATTTACCGTATTCCACCCATAATAGTCATCTACATAACCATTGTTGTCATCATCAATATTATTATCAGGAATTTCACCGTAGTTTATCCAACGATTCGGACTCAAATCTTGGTGATTCAAATTTCCTCCTGAGCCTTCAACCATACAAACAACAATATCATCGTTTGTGGCTGTTGTTCCACCCGTTGTAATATCCCAAGCTAAATCTGAATCGATATCCGCGTCAACAGTTCCTCCAGTTTGTCCAGTATTATTATGATGCCATTGTTGGTTGATACTAGGATCCCCTGGTAAAGTTGATCGAACTTCAACATAGTAATTGTAATCCGCCACAACAACACTCTTTTGCTGATACAACCATGCTTGCATCTGTTCAGTAGAGATTACAGCATCATTAAATTTCAATAACCAAACACGCATTGGAGGTGACAAATACTTTTGAAGTTCCAACTCAAATGTACTCGGCGCACTCTTTAAGATGTTTTCCAACTCTGATTCAGCTGTCAACTGGACAATTATCTCACCTG
>DATGOZ010000042.1:0-4764 GCA_035305395.1 Taishania sp.
ATTGTTCTTGAATATTGCATCAAAAGAAGACATCGATTTAGCCATGACAAATGGTGTAAATTATCCGAAAGGGTTGCTCGCTTGGGCTGAAGAAAAAACACTCCCTTGGGTACTTGAAAGATTACAAGCATTATTCGAAGAATACGGTGAAGACCGATATAGACCTAGCCCGCTGTTAAAGCGCTTGGTGAAAAAAGGAGCTACAACATTTTAACTATCAAAAAGGCGCTAGAAATAGTGCCTTTTTTTGTGTTGTTTAGCTGTCAAGGTCGCTATGATTTACACTAAGGCGTAGAGTTTTATTCTTAATTTCTCTGCGTTATTTGCAGTTAGAAAAAAGGCGCTATTTCTAGCGCTTTTCGTTATTTCGTTAATCCTGAGAATTTGATACTAATCTTGGGAACAATATTTTTCAATGCATTCGTATTCGAATGGTATCCATAGCGGTAGAATGCAGCTAAACCAATTTTCATGAAACGGATATTGACAATGCCCGACATAACCAATCCTCCTTCGAAAACACCTTTGTCCATCGTCCAAAACTGCATGTTGTGCTGTGTCTTGTCCTTCATATCGCCATAAGCCAAACCATGGTGTAAAATGAATTCAGGAGCAAACCATTTCGCCTTCGTCTTGATTTCTGGAAATGAATAACGTGCAATAAACATGGCTTGTCTATCGTGGTAGAATTCACCTGGATAAACTGTTTCCATTGCATTGTTTGTCAACAACCCCCAATCTCTACGCGTTCCTATTCCGTATTGTTTAAATAACATCGGCACATCTCCAAACGTTTGAGATGCTTCCAAGTGCATATTCAACTTACCGAAACGCAAACTTTCAACATCTTCATCTAACGAGACGAACAAACGCACATAATCAGCATTTGCATTAGCAATACCGTTCCATCCCTTCGCAATTTTCAACTTAACTTTTGGAAAATTTGTTGGTTGCGCCAATCGAATATCTCCCAATACAACAATTCGTTGACGAATATTCCATTTTAATTCAAGAGCTGTTTCTGCAATATCCATTTTGGAGAATGTCGTTCCATTTTCATCCGTGTACAAGTAATTTCTAGTAAAGTCAACACGTTGATAATTACCAATTAAATGAAGTGTCAAGTTACCAAGTGGAGCAATTGTGAAAGTCATTTCAGCGAGACGCTGTCTATCCATGAATTTCTGATAGAAATCCGTAAAAATTTGTGGAGACATGATATCCCAATTCGTTCTATTGAAATGATTTGAACCACGATTGAGCACATCTTGCTGGTATTTCAAATCGATGCTCATTCCCAAACGTTTGTTTAGATGAAACGTTGAATAACCTCCATATTTCCAATCCTTATCTCTTGTTCCCCAAGCAAAATAACCACCAACAACAATGTTTTTCATCAAACGATCAGAAGTTTCTAATCCTGCACCAAGACGGTATCCCTCATGCATGTTATAATCGATGATTCGATCCAAAGGGAGTGTAACATAGCCCATTCTAAGTTTCCCTGAAGTCAGTGCCATCAAACCATTCAATTTGCGATCAAAATTCTCTGCTTTACTAACACTATCAAGTACATGATAAGTCGTGTTTTCTCTTTGAGAAAGTGTATCTTTTCTCAAACGGTTCCAATGTTCATCCGATTTATCACCAGCATCTTCATTTGTTGCTATGGCTACGTTTCCAAATCCACGTTTTTTCAAATCATCTGGGTTGATTTTAATGTTTGAAATATACGTATTACCAGCACCAATTACATATCCACTCATTCCCTTGAGTTGCATTTGCATACCCTTCATTTCGACTTTTGTTTTCAAATCGACTGGGAACCATTTTTTGCCATCAATCAATTTATATTCTTGAATGATTTTGATATTGAATTGATCTGATTCTGTTTTCGCTGGTTCTGCAATCACTTTTTCAATTGCAAATCCATTGGTATTGATGAACAATTTTCCTTTTAATGCCTCAATTGTCGTTTCAGGACGTGGGCGGAACGAAATCGTGAACGTTGTATCAGTTCCAACAATTGTTGTATCCTCAATGAGGTAATAGTATTTTTTAGTCGCTCCAAAAGCAATAGGATTTAAGTACTTGTTCCCAATCACATCGAATTGGTTATCATAAAAATGAAATGATTGCATACTTTGCGCAAAAGTCGACAAGATTGGATTATTCAACCCAGAAACTTTATAAGCTGTAATATCTTCACGATCTCTTGCTGGTGGGATGAACTTACGCTCAGACGTACTTTCCATCATGAAAAGATGCTGCTTTTTGATTAAGCCCAACATCGACTCAGAAGTATCTTCTGGCATACTCATAACCTTTTTCATAAAAGCAGTATCCATATCGAAAATGAATTTACTATAACTCTCATAAGTAAATGCATCATTTTCTAATGGATGGTTTTTCTTCCTATTTTCGACAACCTTGTTGATAATGCGCAATGCTGGATTTTCACCAGGAAGAATCACAATTTCATCAAAATTTGTTGGAAGTATTTTCATTTCTACAACTGTAATTTTCTCTGATTCAACAGTTACAGTTGTATCCTTATAACCAGAAAAATACAACTTTAAGGAAGTTGCATTCTCTGGAATATCTGCTGTACCATCAATACTTGTAAAAAAAGCATTCCCATCATTTGGAAATATTTTTACGAAAGGCATTGGTTCACCACCATCTGAATCGATAACTTTTATTTGTTTTTGAGCATGATTGAAAAAGCTCAATACCAAAAAACAAACTATTATTCCTGCACTTTTAAAAGGTAAATTAGTTTTCATAAATTATTGTTAGCTTAAGCGTAAATTTCGTCCAATGCAGCATTAATAACTTGTGCAACATGGGCTAAAACTTCTTTTGTATGAACACTTGAAATAAACCCTACTTCGTATCCACTTGGTCCGATGTAAACACCGTGATTTAACAAGTAAGCATGTAATTGTTTGAACTTGCTCATATCAGGATTAATCTGATCAGCACGTGTAATTGTTTTTTTACCATCAAAGTTGAACCAGAAAATTGAAGCAACTGACACCAATTCAAAATCATAATTTTTAGATTTTGCATGTGTGTTAATCAAGTCAATAAAGTATTTTGTACGTTCTTCTTGATCTTGGTAGAATCCAGGTTTAGCACATTCTGTTAATTGTGCAATACCTGCAGCCATCGCTACTGGGTTTCCAGATAATGTTCCTGCTTGATAAACCGGTCCATCAGGAGAAACACAACCCATTATTTCAGCTTTTGCCCCGTATGCTCCAACAGGCATTCCTCCACCAATGATTTTTCCGTATGTTACGATGTCTGGAGTAATTCCGTAGTATTCAGCTGCTCCGTTGAATGCAACTCTGAAACCAGAGATTACCTCATCGAAGAATAACAAAGATCCATATTCAGTACATACTTCTCTCAACGTACGCAAAAATTCTCCACCTTGCAGTAATAAGCCATTATTCGCAGGGATTGGTTCAATAATCGCACATGCAATTTCTTTTCCGTATTGCGCAAAACATGCACGTAATGCTTCTTCGTTATTTAACGGAAGTACAATTGTTTCATTAACAAATGCTTCAGGAACTCCAGCGCTTGAAGATTCTCCGAATGTCACCAAACCACTTCCAGCTTTTACCAACATTGCATCTGTGTGACCGTGGTAACAACCCTCAAATTTTACAATCTTATTGCGATTTGTATAACCTCTAGCAAGTCTTAATGCTGACATTACAGCCTCTGTACCAGAACTTACAAAACGAATTTTATCAATGAATGGATTTCTCGACAAAATCAATTCAGCCAACTCATTTTCCAACGCTGTAGGTGCGCCAAAACTTGTTCCATTACCAAGCGCTTTTACAATGTTTTCAAAAATCGCTGGATGGTTGTGGCCCAAAATTAGTGGCCCCCAACTAGCACAAAAATCTATGAATTCATTTCCATCCTCATCCCAGATTTTGTATCCATCACCTTTTTTGATGAACAACGGAGTTCCTTCAACTGATTTGAATGCTCTAACAGGAGAATTCACTCCACCTGGGAAATATGTTTTAGCTTTTTGGAATAACTTTTCTGAATTTGCTCGAGAAATTGCTTGACTCATTTTTTGAAAATTTTTCACAAAGATAGCAATTAATCAAGTCTAATTTTTCCATTTAAACTAATATAAAACCTCTCGTATAATTTCTAGAGAATTATCGACGTTGAATCGAGGTACATGTATTTGATAGTATTGTAGGATCACTTCTAAACAAGCCTTCTTTTGTGTTATTGGAATCTCGTTTCCTGAAAATAGACTTTTCAATGATTGCACAATTTCTCCTTCTAAACACCAATCACCCATGCGATAATCTGAGTGAAATTCTCCTTCTGTCATGTTGAAATAATGCGGCTCATCTCCATTTTCACTTGGAGCAATGCCTATAAATTCGCAAAATTCAACTAAAAATTTCAGAGGAAACATCCCTACATTCGGAGTTTGATCTAGTTCCAAAATGGCTTGAACTAAAAAATCAAACTGCTGAATTTCTTTTTCATTTGTATGCAATGTCTGTTTCAATACATCTGCGATGAAAAAAGCAATGACACTTCTTATTGGTTCAAACGCAATGGCAGTTAACGGATGTACAATTTCAATTTGCGTTAATTTTCCAAGTTCCGAATCCGGTCGATTGTAATACGTTAGTTCCACCACATTTAATGGAAATAACACTGCATTTTTCTTTTTAGCTCCTTGAAAAATAAACTTTTGAACTCCTCCTTGGC
>DATGOZ010000043.1:0-2403 GCA_035305395.1 Taishania sp.
TATAAGACGCATTTACCCGCCTGAATTGTCGTATTCATACCTGCCTAAATAATATATTGTTTTTTAGTTTAGTATTATGCTAACCAACAAAGATTTAGTAAAAAAGATTAATGATGCATTTGCTTCAGGAAATGTTCAGAATGCTTCACCTTACATTGATGATAATATTATCTGGAATATTGTGGGAATGCCTTTGATTTACGGCAAACATAATTTCATTAAAACTAAGGAGATGCTGGAACTTGATTATAATTCAGGCAAAAGTAAAAATTTTATTGCCGAAGGCGATTATGTTGTTGTTGAGAGCTCTCTCAATTTAAATGCCGGCAATCCTGTTAATCCATCCTACTGCGAGATTTATTTAATAAAAGAAGGAAAGATAAAACAACTTACATCATATATTGTTGATGTTGCGGAAGAATATTCTTCAGTAGCTGATGGCGGGAAATTCCTTGGATGTGTTGCATGTATAAAAATACAACTTTCTCATTTTTCTCACAAGTTTTTTACTATATTTGTTTGAGAGATTGTGAGTTTTTTCACAGTCTGACGTTGTACGTCATGCTAAAAAGACACAGTTATTATTTAAATTAACTGAAAAAATATGACATCAACAACCCAAAATAAAAAAGCAATTATAGATTTCCTTTGGGAGTGGGCAGAATATCATGGTGACTGGAGTAAATTACTTATCAGCAAATTAATAATGGCCGAAAGTGCTCTTTCAATGACTGAAAGAGAAACTATTTTCAATTATTTTCTCCAATCAATCAATCTTTATTCTGAATTACCTGTTCTAAAAATTGAGAAACCAACATATACACCAACAGAAAAGACAATTGAACTCGAATCGCTTTCAGAAATTACAGGAGTTAATAAACTTGCAAAAAATCAAACCATAGAATTTGCAAAAAATATAACAATTATATACGGAGAAAATGGAACAGGCAAAACCGGTTACAGCAGAATTTTGAAAACCCTTGGTTTCAGTTACGATAATAACAAAACGATTCTTTCTAATGTTTACGCGACAGCTGAACCACAGTCTGCAACTATCAAATTTAAATCAAATGGCAACCCTAAAACTTTTACCTGGAATGGTAAGAACAACGACTCCGAACTTCAAAACATTTCCGTTTTCAATAGTAGTTGCGTTCATTTCTCGATAAGTGACAGAAATTTAATTGTTACTCCAGTTGGTTTTCATTTATTCCAGCTAGTGAGTGATGAATTGAATGCACTCAATCAATTGCTGCAAAGAAAAATTGCTACTCATCCAACAGCATTGCTTTGGCTTGATAACCTTACATCAGGGACACCACAGCATACTTTTATATCAACACTTTCAGCAACATCATCAGAACAAAAACTAAAAGAACTCTCTGACTTCACAACTGCACATGAAGAGGCACTTAAGGCCAAAGAAAACGAACTTGCATCTTTGAATAGTGAATTACTTCAATCTCAGATTCAAACATTGAGAAATCAAATTGCGGAACTTGATAAAATCATTGAAAAAATTGAAGAAGCAAAAAAACAACTCAATGACAGAAACTGGCAAGCTCTTCTTTCAATCAATAAGGAAATTTCTGAGCTGGAAAGCAAAACGCTAATTGGATTAAAAGACATAGCCGATGAAAGAGGGATCGAATTTTATCAAACACCTGAATTCAACGCTTTTATTCAGGCAGCAGAAAGTTACATCAAAATAATTGATAGGCCCGACTATCCACAAGAAGGCGATACTTGCGTTTATTGTTTGCAACCACTTGATGATTCAGCAAAACAATTATTGAAAAGTTACAGGACACTTCTAAACGATAAGACACAAGAAAACCTTGAAGCATTAAAAAATAAAAAAGCAAGGTTGATTCAACTCGTTTCACAACAAGTTGATACCAACCTTATTTTCCACCAACATACATTCGGCACAGATGAAAACCAGACACCAGTTCAGCCGAAAGAAATTACCGACTACAATACCAATTTGGGCGCATTAAAAACAACATTCATCACAAATGCAATTGTTGAGGGTTCAACTTTTACTTTTGATTATCAAACTGTAATCAATTTTTTAAATGATAAGCGAACAGAGCTCAATGAATCTTTAACTCAAAAATCAGAAGCACTTGCAAACCTCACGACACGTGAGTCAACCCTGAAAAATGAAATTGCTGAATTGAAAGATAGAAAATTTCTTTCAGGAAAAGTAGCAGAGGTAAAAACTGCAATTGCAAATCATAAGGTTATAAAGACACTTAATGCCAATTTATCCAGTTTCAATACAAATTCAATAAGCCGTAAAACTTCATCCGCAAGAGAAGAATTAGTCAGACAGGACTTTGAAGACATCTTCAAAAAAGAATTGACAGCTTTGAGAAAAGCAAACATAAAAATTGATTT
>DATGOZ010000044.1:0-5188 GCA_035305395.1 Taishania sp.
GAATTGTTCAAGGAAGCTGGTCTTCCAGATGGAGTAATCAACATGGTAACAATTGACGGTCCAACTGCAGGTGAAGTTATCTTCAAACATAAAGATTTTGCTGGAATTCATTTTACAGGTTCAACTGAAGTATTCCGTGGATTATGGAAGAAAATTGGTGAAAACTTAGAAACTTATAAATCCTATCCACGCATCGTTGGTGAGACGGGAGGTAAGGACTTTGTAATGGTTCACAATTCAGCAAACGCTGCACAAGTTGCTACGGCATTGTCTCGTGGAGCTTTTGAATACCAAGGACAAAAATGTTCTGCTGCATCTAGAGCATATATTCCACAATCATTATGGAGTGATGTAAAAACTATTTTGGTTGATCAAATCAAATCAATGAAAATGGGATCTCCAGAAGATACATCTAACTTCATCAATGCTGTGATTGATAAAAAAGCATTTGGAAAGATTTCTGAATATATCGAATACATCAAATCTTCTTCTGAAGCGGAAATTATTATTGGAGGTAAATGCGATGATTCTGTTGGATACTTTATTGAACCAACTGTTGTTGTTACTACAAATCCAAAATTCAAAACAATGGTTGAAGAAATCTTCGGACCAGTGTTGACAATTTACATTTATGACGACAACAAGTACGAAGAAACATTACATTTAGTTGATGAAACATCTGAATATGCATTAACAGGTTCAATTATCGCAAAAGACAGATATGCTATCAATTTGGCTACAAATGTCTTGAGAAATTCGGCTGGTAACTTCTACATCAACGACAAACCAACAGGTGCTGTAGTTGGTCAACAACCATTTGGTGGGGCTAGAGGTTCTGGAACAAACGATAAAGCTGGTGCAGCGATGAACTTGATGAGATGGGTTTCTGTTCGCACAATCAAAGAAACTTTTGTTTCTCCTTCAGATTATCGTTACCCATTCTTAGGATAAGAAAAGTCTAAACACAATATCATAAAGTCTCTAATCTCTTTGATTAGAGACTTTTATTTTTCACTAATAACAAAAAATCCCACCTCATCAGAAGTGGGATATTAAAAATTATAACTGAACAGAATTAAAGACCAAAAGCAGCTTTAACTTTGTCTACGTAATCTAATTTTTCCCAAGTAAACAATTCTACTTCCTTTTCGATTTTTGTTCCATCAGGCTTAACGAATGTTTTCTTAACGATTTCATTCTTTCTTCCCATGTGACCGTAAGCAGCAGTTTCAGAATACATCGGATTTCTCAATTTCAAACGTTGCTCAATAAAGTAAGGTCTCATGTCGAAAATTTCACCTAATTTCTTAGCAATCTCTCCGTCAGTCATGTTTACTTTAGAAGTTCCGTAAGTATCTACAAACAAACCACAAGGTTCAGCAACACCAATTGCGTAAGAAACTTGAACCAACATTTCATCAGCCAATCCAGCAGCAACTGCGTTTTTAGCAATATGTCTTGTAGCATAAGCTGCAGATCTATCTACTTTACTAGGATCTTTACCAGAGAAAGCACCTCCACCGTGAGCACCTTTACCTCCATAAGTATCTACGATGATTTTACGTCCAGTAAGACCAGTATCCCCATGAGGACCACCAATTACAAAAATCCCTGTAGGGTTAATGTGATAAGTAATGTTCTCATTAAACAATGCTTGTATTTCAGGGCGCAATTTAGCTTTTACACGTGGAATAACAATCTCGATGATATCTTTCTTAATCTTAGCCAACATTTCAGCTTCAGTAGAAAAATCATCGTGTTGTGTTGAAACAACAATTGTATCAATTCTTTGCGGAACGTTGTCATCAGAATATTCAATCGTAACTTGAGATTTTGCATCTGGACGCAAATAACCAATTACTTCTGGTTCATTACGACGAATATGAGACAACTCTTGCAAAATTTTGTGTGCAATATCCAAAGCCAAAGGCATGTAGTTGTCGGTTTCTTTTGTAGCATAACCAAACATCATACCTTGGTCACCAGCACCTTGCTCTTCTGGATTTGAACGCTCAACTCCTTGATTGATATCAGCAGACTGCTCGTGAATAGCTGATAAAATACCACAAGAATTCGCATCAAACATATATTCAGATCGAGTATAACCAATTTTACGTATTGTTTCACGAGCGATTGATTGTACATCTAAATAAGTATTTGTTTTTACTTCACCAGCCAATACCACTTGACCAGTAGTCACTAATGTTTCACACGCAACTTTTGAAGTAGGATCAAAAGCCATGAAATGATCGATTAGTGCATCAGATATTTGATCCGCAACTTTGTCAGGATGCCCTTCAGAAACGGATTCAGATGTAAACAAATATGACATTCTAATTCAGATTTTAAATAATTGACTGCAAAAGTAGAAAAAAAATAAGATTTGGTTTATCAAATTAACAATTAATAATTTCGAATATTCTTTGAATTACACATACATTTCAATTAAAAGAACCAAATTTGTGGTTCAATTTTTGATTCTGACAAAAGAATTTAGTAACTATATGAAAAAGTGGATCTTCTTAGCATTTTCAATTTGTCTATTCACGCTATCCAGCTGTATTGAGATAATTGATGATATTTCATTAAATAATGATGGAACAGGTACATTCAGATACACCATCAACCTTTCATCAAGCAAGGTAAAAGTAAACTCTATTTTAGCATTAGATTCATTGGATGGGAAACCTATTCCTTCAAAGGATGAAATAAAAGCAAAACTTACAGAATTTCAAGCAAAATTAAGCTCCCAAGAAGGGATTAAAAATGTCCAATTAGAAGAGGATTTAACAAATTATATTTTTAAGTTGTCGTGTGAATTTCAAAACATCGAATTGCTTCAATCCGGAATAAAGAAAACGCTTGCTGAAATTATTCAGCATCAAAAAAATGATATGGATACCTATCAATGGATAACATGGAATGGTAATGCTTTATCTCGATCGATTCCACAAATGGCAGTTGAACAAGCTAAAATATTAAAAACTGAAGACATGGAACTTTTAAAGCAAGGAACCTACACAAACATCACTCGATTCGAAAACGAAGTAGAAAAATTCGAAAACGAAACTGCTGTTTTAGCAAAGAACAAAAAGGCTGTGATGTTACGAGTAAGTACCTATTCACTAATCAAAAATGTTGACTTGATGAAAAATAAGATTACAATAGTGAATTAATAAAAAATGGCTACCAAAATTAGTAGCCATTTTTCTTTTCTAATGTTGTTTAATAATTCGTTCGATCTTACTTCCAAAATCTGAAGTTATCTCTAGAATATAAACTCCATCACTCAATTCACCGAGATCAATGACTGTTTCCATTGCGTTCGAATGAACTTCGTAGATTAATTTTCCATTTAAGTCTTTTACTTGAACTGTTTGAATCAACTTATCCGACTTAATGGTAACTTGTGTAGACGTAGGGTTTGGATAAATAGAAATCAATTGCTGTGATATGTCTGCCACACCAACTGAATTAATGGTATAACATGGACTCTGATTTGTAACATCAGTACAAATTGTAGAAGTCAAGATCACCCCATAACTTCCATTAACTGCAGGTGAAAAGCTTTGTCCTGTAGCACCATTAATGTATGCATTGTTATTATTACAATCAACCCATTGATATGTTGCATTATTTTCAACTGCACTCAATGTAATCCCATCTATTGCAACAGCAGTATTTAAAGTTGGATTTTGTGTCGTAATAATTGTCGTAACAATACTATCACATCCATGGACTGAAACTAATGTATCAACATAGGAACCAGGTGTAGTATAAATATGTCCATTAATTGTATAGCTATCACCGTCGCATAAACCTTGAGGGTTATTCACCATGCTTGTTGGTCTGAAAACAATAACTGTTTGTACAATACTGTCACATCCATGAATTGATGTTAATGTATCTTGATAAGTTCCTGCTGCCGAATATGTGTGACCATTGATAGTGTAACTTTCTCCCTGACATAATTCTTGAGGATTATTCTCTAAAATAGCTGGTCTAAACGTAATGACTGTTTCAATGATACTATCACATCCATGGATTGAAGTCAGTGTATCGTGATATGTTCCAGCATTGAAATATGTATTATTATTTATCGTATAACTATCACCAATACAAATCAATTGTGGATTTGAAACAACAATTTGAGGTCTGATTGTTAATTCAGTAATAATGATACTATCACATCCACTCACAGCAACTAATGTATCTACATAAGTGCCTGAAGCAGCATATACATGTCCATTATACGAATAGGTTTCACCAAAACATAGTATCTGAGATTGAACAATTGTATCAATTGGATTTACAATCAATGTTGTTGTAACAATGCTATCACAACCAATTGTACTTATCAATGTATCGATATATGTGCCAGGTGTATAGTATATGCTATTTCCAACTACAACAGACTGACCTTCACAGATAACTCTTGGATTTGAAACTTGAAAAGCTGTAGAAACTGTAACAATTGTTGTAATAACACTATCACAACCAAAAACATTTTGAAGCGAATCAGTATAAGTACCTGCATCTGTATATGTACTAGAACCAACTGTTACGCTTCCTCCAAAACAAATTTCAATTGATATGGTATCACTTGTAGGATAAACAATCGTTAAGTTTGTTGTAACAACACTATCACAACCGTTAGTTGAAAGTAACGTATCAACGTAAGTTCCTGGTGTTGAATACACACTTGAGCCAACATTATAGGTGCTTCCATCACAAAGTGAAATATTTGAAGTTGATGCTAAACTAGGTAGAACAGTCAGATTCGTCGTTACAATACTATCGCATCCAAATGCTGTTTGTAAAGTATCAGTGTAAGTTCCTGACGTAGCATACACACTAGATCCAACAACATACGTTTCACCAAAACAAATGGTTTGGTTGTTCGTAGTCAAATGCGTTGGATTTACAACAATTGATACCTCAACTTGTGCTGTATCACATGTTGTACCACCAGGTCTAACCGCGAAGAAAGTATATATCCCAGAATGAGTAGGCTGCGCATTGGTAATTGTCAAACTTGTTCCTGTCTGATTGAAATTATTAGGCCCTTTCCAAAAATATTCAGTTGCATCTGGAACCTGTGAACCTTCTATGTTTATTAATCCATTCTGACATACCTCAGTGTTTCCTGAAATTGTAGGGAAGTCCATTGCATCATCACAGACAAAAA
>DATGOZ010000045.1:0-5795 GCA_035305395.1 Taishania sp.
TGCTTTTCAAGCGTTGGTCTGATTGTATTGATAATCTCGTCCAACTCTGCATATTTGCTTTTAAAGTGTGGATTAACGCCTTTCTTTTCAGGGTTCGCAACTTCGCCCTGAAACTGCACCAACGCCGCCGCTATATTTGCAATTGACTCACTTGTTTGCATCTTTGTTGTCCTCCTTGATGTATTTTTCTTTCAGTATTTGGGCAGCGCGGCGAATCATTTCCGCGCTATACCCCTTTTCGGTCATTCTCTCAATCGCTTCAAAAAGTTGATCATTCACGCTTGGTCACTCCAATCATCGAAGATTTCGATTCGAAATTCATTTAGTTTATGATCAACTTCTAGAATTAAAGTTTGGTATTTCTCGGCTAACTCAATCAGTGCAGACAGTGAATGCAATTCGACAAACCAGCGATTGTTGTTTTCATCCAGTCGTGCCTCGTCACACGGTTGAAGTCGGTCACTTGGCGAAGAAAAGCGGGTGATATAAGCTTTCAAAACAACTCTTCCTCTCTTTCTAAACTGGGGATAATTTCGATATTGTCAGTTGCTTCCAACATCCAATCAATACTGCCGTTATGCTTAACTGTCGCTTCAGCTATCGCTTTGGCGGTAATAGGATCACAAGCTTCAACTTCCACTCGACCAGTTGCGCCACCATTGATGTCCGGCGACACAGCAACCCACCGAAACGTATAACGCTTAACAGACATTTCGATCACCCGCCAAGATCTTTTCGAGCTCATCTTGTAGCGCGAATAGATTTTCGGTTTTCCCGATAATGTCAGGATTTTGAGTATATATCGGTATATCTGCATCGTCGTAATATCCAATCTCCAGTATTTCGCCGTCGACCGTTACCTCAACAACATCATTGTGATACGCTTTTTGATCAAAAAGTTCTTGCGCACTACCACCAACTACTTGGATTGGCGCTTTTTTTGTGGTAAAATGAATTTCAATTGATTCAATGTACATTTTGTACATTCTCCTTTCTTTTTTTGAGCGCGGAAGCAGCCGCGCTCTTTGATTTAGTTTTGTTGGTTTAACTCGACTTCAAAGCCTTCAGATTTCGATCTAATCGGAGCCGCTCATAATAGTTTGTGAGTAGCTCTTTTCTTTTCTGATAATCTGGCTCGATTCGCGCTAAACCTGTATCAAACTTCTGCAACATGTTAATGTAGTAAATTTGTTCTTCATTCAGATACGGACGGATCGAACCTTCTTTTAAATCGATTCCGTGCATCTGTTTGAATTGCTTCGCGCTCATACCTAGTACAATGCGGTTGATCATGTTATTTTCATTGGTGAAATGGTAATACTTTGGTTCCTCGTGTAATGCTTGAATTGCATCGGTTAATGCTGGATACTCCAACTGCGCTTCTTGTCGGTTCTTGAGTTGTTCTTCCATCTCATTGAACTTATTGATGTAAGCGACTTTAAATTGTGCTGCTTTCTTTCCAGTGAAACCCATAACCGTGTATGCTGTTCCATCTTTCGTTAGAAGGTATTCTGTGTACTCTCTACCTTTAAGTTTGTAGGTGGATTGGATGAAATTGGTGGCCGAAAAATCGGCTGCGAATTCATTCGTTGTTTTAATAGCGTTTCTTACTGCATCCAAAACGTGCTTATGTTCTTTCCCAAATACTTTCGCTATGTGACGACTGGTTGTAACAATTTTTCCTTTGTGTTGCTTGATTCCGAAATCGACTTTGATTAAATTGCTCATGGTGTTCCTCCTAGCTGTAATGCTCCTTTCTAAAGAGAACCACCACCTACAAGGTGGTTGAATCCCCTTTGATTACTGCTAAGTCATGTTTAATCTCTTTGAGCTTGCGCTCAATAACGTCGCGTAAATCATAAATATCGGTATGGAGCATCATAGCTTGTTCGATTTGCAAAATGCTGTATTCAATATCTTCAAAATGTTTCGATGACAAATTATCTACTTTAAATGGTGCAACTGTATTCATTTACATTCATCCTCTCATTTGATAAAATCGTGTTACACAAACTTTTTCTAATGTATAACCCGCTTTGCTGCGGGTTGTTTTTTGTATTTGAACTCACCGCGTCTTACTTCCTCAGCAAATACCTTTAGCGGTCTGATCCCAAAAGATCGCTTGGTTACAACAAAAACCATTGGCTTCCCTCTGTGTACAAAACCTGTCACTCGCTTAATGATCTTTTGCATTGTCTCACCTCCTTTGACCACAACAAATGTATGATAGTTTTTTTGATATCTCGAATTCGCTTCATTCGCTCTACGTCAGGGATCTTAGGAGGTACAATCACCACGGTGGTGTTGCCGATTTTTTGACGGACAATCGATTTTTTCAAGTTTTCAACCTCCCTCAAAAGTGATAAAGTTATGAATCAGAAAGGATTAGCTTGACAGTTTGGATAGTATTTCTATATCAATTCTTTCAATTTGTTTGCGGCGTTCGCGAAGGATTGCTATGATTTTGATAATTTCTGATTCAGATAGCCCATAGTATCTTGAAAATTTGGCCAATGTTTTAGCAGTTGGTATTCGCTTACCTAATTCAGCACTGTTGATTGATGCTGGAGCCACACCTGCAATTCTGGAGGCCTGAAGGATTGTGTGTCCTTTTCTTTTTCTAATTTTCGTAAGCTTTGTTTCCACTTGTTGTTCAGCTCCTTTCGATTATCATATTACAATTTATTTGTAAAAAAATAAAATATCAATATTTTTGATATTAAGTGATTGTTGTTTATTATTTTGTTTTATAGCAATAAAAAATCTATTTTTCTTATAATTTCTTGTTATTTCTTTGTTTATTTTAGGAGGTGAAAAAATGAAGGATACAGCTAATAGAATCAAAATAGGACAGAGAGTAAGAAATAAGCGAAAAAGCAAAGGCTGGAAACAAAGCGAATTAGCTAAAAAAGCTGGTTGTTCATTATCCGCGATATCAACTCTAGAAAGAGGGGTAGCCTTTAGTCTTGATTTATTAAATGATGTTGCACGAGCTTTAGGAGCCCCCCTGCACGAGCTAACAGGAGAAAAACCACAGGAGTTAGACGAAAAAAAATACCTAGAAAAAGGAGATTTAGCTGATTTAATCGAATTACGAAATGCTGTAAAGGAACTACCTGCATTGTATTTAGGAGGGCGACAACTCAGTAAGGAATCAAGAATGATTTTTGAGGAATTTCTAGATATGATAATAGAGAGAGAGAAATCAAAAATACAAAAAAAAGACCCCAAAGAAGAGGCCTAAACCGAGTATTCGGGATTTCAAAAAAAGTAACCTTAATATATTATTCGTTTACCTTACCTGAAAAAGTGTTTGTATACACTTTCTTTTTTTCTTTCATTAAATAATAACATTTTGAACAGCAACTGTAATATTTCCTCCTCTGAAGCTTTCCTTTTTTTCAACAACCATGCTAGGACGTCCATCGACTGACTAATATTTATATTGACTAGCCTTCTAGTGTTGAAATTTAGATCATGAGTCACGCTACCGCTCACTGTTAAAAACCCTTGATCCACCAACTGCTGAAAGACCTTCTCCACATCCAAGCGTTCGATAAGTCATCCCTCCTTTTGAAAACATGGCATTGCTAGGAACTATTATTATGGGACAGTTCATCTATGTAACCAAACAACAACTACCGAACACATTTTTATATTTATTTTAAATTTTATTATACAATTCAATTTTGAAACACTTCAAACCGAATAATGTTATTGAGTGATTCTATTTTTGTAAACGGTTACAAAATAGAATTGCCCCATCCCAACAGCCGAAAATCCTTATTTATCAAGGCGATGCTTATTCAATTCTATTTTTAAAAATAGAATTGAATAATTTTTAAAGATGGTTTGCCGTTGATAAAAAGGAGTGAAATAATAGTGAGCATAGGCAGATTGATTAGAATGAAGCGGCAGCAACTTGGCTACCGAATGGATGATCTAGCAGATGAGAATCTTTCACGTGCAACGATCAGCAAAATTGAAAGAAATGAAGATGGAGTCAGTAACAAGAAAATCAACTATTACTTAAACAGGCTTGGAACAACCAAAGAAAAGCTAATTAGTGAATTATCAGCAACCGAAAAACGCAAAAATAAAAATATCAAATATTTACTAGAAGGTGTAGAAGCAATCATTGATCAGTACGGACCTGATGCATTAAGCGATTCCGAAATCTGCCTACAATCCATTCAAATTGACTCAGCACATCCCCAATATGCAAAGAAGCATTATATACTTGGCAAAGTATATCGATTGAAAGAAAAGTATGATAAAGCAATTGAACATTTACAAAAATCCGCTTTCAACGAATATGGTCATCCTAACATGAGAGCATCAGCTTTTAATGATCTTGGTTTGCTTGCTCATCAAGAAAATGACGTACAACAAGCACTTAGCTACATTGATCAAGGATTAAACATTTGCACTCCAGAAGGGAAACGAAAATATATTCGATTCACTTTACTAACGAACAAAGTCTTGATTCTTGAAAAGTTAGGACAAAGAAATCAAGCAAATGAAATTCTTGAAAGCCTATGGAGTGAATATGATCAAATTGAGAAAGCACCAACTAAATGTCAAATTCATTACCTTCAAGCCAACATATACATAGATAATGAACAGCACGATGAAGCAATAAAGCTATTGAATAAAGCAATTGAATTAGCTCGAATCAATAAGTTAGATGAAATGAGTTTAACATTGTGGTCGGCCCTTGGTCGAATCCATATAAGACTTGGAGAATACGAAACAGCTGAGAAACTTCTAACAATTGTTATCAAATTAGGTAAAAATAATAGAACCATCGTCAGACCACTTATATTACTAGCCGCCACATTCATTAAACAGTCAAAATTAGAAAAAGCCTACAAAGAAATCAAATTAGCATTGCAATACGCAAAAAGGTTTAACGACTCGTACAAGATTATAGATGCTTATGTTGTTTTGTCAGACTATTTCACGGCTCAAAAAAAGTATCAAGAAGCAACAGTTGCTCTAAATGAAGCATTAGAAAAAGCCCAAAAACATCACTACTTCGAAAGGCAGTATAGAATATTAAAGCGTTTGGCAGGTATCCACCAAAAAATAGATAGAGCAAAATATGAAGAAGCACTAAAAGCCAAGCATGAACTCGAAATGATCCTTGAAGAAAGGGGGTATAGGATCGTGAAATGGATAAAAAATGGTGATGGAGAAGATATAGACGGTGCATAAAAAAAACTGCCCATTACGGCAGGTTTTCAATTAACCAAAGCTTCCAAACTAATTTAGCTATTTCTCTTAAACGTGCATTTCTTTCTTCTTCAGTGATTTCTGGCGGAATAATCTGGATTGTCGTATTGCCAATCTTGTAACTTTGGCTTACCATTGACATTAACACCACCACCATAATTAAGCCTATGCTGTGGGTGATCACGGACAACCCTATTACTTTGGAGGAGCAAGAATGAATGTTGCAATTTATTTGCGTAAGTCCCGCGCGGACGTTGAAGCAGAAAAGCGAGGAGAAGGAGAAACGCTAGCTAAACACAAAAAAGCTTTATTGGAACTAACCAAACAAAAGAAATTAAATGTCCTAAAGGTATATGAAGAAATCGCTTCGGGCGAAAGCCTAGTTCATCGCCCAGAAATGATGAAGCTATTGCAAGAAGTAGAAAAAGGATTATATGAAGCTGTGGTTTGCATGGACTTGGATCGGTTGGGTCGAGGCAACATGAAAGAACAGGGAATCATACTGGAAACCTTTCGCGAATCTGGAACAAAGATTATTACACCTAGAAAGACATATGATC
>DATGOZ010000046.1:0-3596 GCA_035305395.1 Taishania sp.
TAATTACAACTACTTTTTTAGTCCGATTTTAGCCGTAAATGTGCCTTTTTTCCTTTAAAAAAGTTAACTTCGCAGAAATTGTAATCAAAATGTCTTTCAAGAAAATAAAACCCGAGGTAATTGAGGCACTTGAACGTGCGCAAATCGTTTCGTTAGAAGCAGAAGCAGCTCAATTTTTCAAAGCAATAAAATCTGGAAGACCTACTTTCATCATTGCGCCACAGCATTCAGGAAAAACAACTGCATCAATTGTGGCTATGTTCAACAAAATCAATCAAGAATACGAAGGATCTCCTAGAGCGATCTACATGACTTCTACAATTGAAAATGCTGAGCAAGTTCATAAACGCATGTCGCCTGTTGCCAGAAAACTAGATGTTACTGTAGATTTAGTTCACGACAAAGGCAACATCGTTCAGCAACGCAATGATATTTTTGACGGTACAGAGATTATTGTCGGAAATCCAAAGCGAATTTTCGAATTGTACTTACAAAATGGTATCAACTTGAAACTATTAGATTTATTCATCATTGATGATTTTGATGAATGTATGGCTTCTTCAAAACAGGCAGAACTAAAGCGACTAATTGAAAGTCTCGAAAAAAAGACACAATTGGTTATTTTGACAAATGCCAACACAAAAAAGACAGAGGCTTTTATCGATGCATTAGAAATTCCTTTCTCTGTTATCGAACCAAATGACGCATAATATCAAATTGATTTTTATATTTACCATATGTTAGTGAATGATTTAATTTTAAGAGCAGCGAGAGGAGAACAAATTGAACGTTATCCAGTGTGGTTGATGAGACAGGCAGGACGTATTTTGCCTGAATATCGTGCTGTAAGAGGAAAACTTTCTGGATTTAAAGAATTAGTTGAAACACCTGAATTAGCTGCTGAAGTTACAATTCAACCAGTTGATATTTTAGATGTTGACGCAGCAATCATTTTTTCTGACATATTGGTTGTTCCCGAAGCAATGGGATGTGAATACCAAATGATTGAGCAAAAAGGTCCTTGGTTTGAAAACACAGTTAAATCAATGGAAGATTTGCACAAGCTCGCTGAAGCTGATTTTGATATCGAAAGTAGATTAGGGTATGTAACAGAAGCAATTCGCATTACAAACAAAGAATTGAACGGTCGCGTTCCACTGATTGGTTTTGCGGGTGCTCCATGGACAATTTTCTGTTACATGACAGAAGGACATGGCTCAAAAACTTTCTCTGTTGCACGTAAGATTTTATACACCAATCCAACTTTGGCACACGAGTTGTTACAACGTATTACAAAGGTAACGATTGCATATTTGAAGGCACAAGTTGCAGCCGGTGCACACATGGTTCAAGTTTTTGACTCATGGGCTGGAATTTTAGGGTACGAACAATATTCAGCATTTAGTTTACCTTATTTGAAACAAATTGCTGATGCAATAAATGATGTACCTGTAACATTGTTTTCAAAAGGAGCGATTGCTTCTGTAAATGATGTAGCAGATTTGAACTGCAATACCATTGGATTGGATTGGAACATGGACCCAAGGATGATTCGCGATCACGTAGGTGAAACAAGGACCATTCAAGGTAATTTGGACCCATGTGCACTCTATGCATCACACAGTGATGTTGAAAAATTAACGAAAAATATGCTCAATTCCTTTACAAGTAAAAGACATATTGTAAATTTGGGGCACGGAGTATATCCAGATGTTGATCCTGAGAAGGTTAAAACATTTATTAAAACTGTTAAAAACTATGAAATTTAATTCTATCACCATGAAAAAATCAATTGCACTTGCTATGATCGGTTTTTCGGTATCAATCGCCTTTGGTCAAGCGCAAGAAAACTTAGTACCGAATGGAAGTTTTGAATCTATAGATAAAGACCCTAAAAAATTAGGTAGTATTGAAAATGCAATGGGTTGGTATTCTCCAACAGGAGCTCGTGCCGATTTATTCATCCCAACGAAAAAACTTCCAAACATTGGAGCTCCTGACAACATTTACGGAAGTGAATCAGCACAAGATGGTTCAAACTATGTTGGAATTGTAACTTACTCCCACAACAACAAAGTACCTCGTACTTATGTTTCTAACAAGTTGGAGGTGCCAATGAAAAAAGGTGAAAAATATTGTGTACAATTCTACATTTCTTTAGCTGAGGCTTCTTCTTATGCATCGAATCAAATTGGTGTAAACTTTTCTAAAAAGGCATTTGGAACTGAAGCGAAAGAAAGTATTATCGACAAAACACATGTAACAGCTGATGAGACTAACAAAATTTTCAACGCTCAATTTGGTTGGGACAGAATTTGTGGAACTTACGTAGCTGAAGGTGGTGAAAAATTCATTACTATCGGAAACTTTACTTCGAATGAGAACACAAAGAATATGAGAATGAAAAAGAACTCAAATTCTAAAGTAACTCCGATTGCAGCTGCTTATTATTATTTGGATAATATTACTGTTTATCAAATTGATGAATTAAGTGCATGTGATTGTGCTCCTTTGGATCCAACTTTAGGTTACTCAAAAACAATATATCAAAAAGCACTTAATTTGAAAGAAGATATGTCTGCAGAAGACAAGGTTAAATCAATGCAAATTTACTTTGGATTTGGTAAAACCGACTTTACAAATGCAGGTGAGGATGTCATGAACAGAATCATTGCAATCTTAAAAGCAAATCCAAATGCAAAACTTCAAATCAATGGTTTTGCTGACGAAGAAGAAGTAAAAGCAGCTGAAGATCAAAACTACTTCCAAGACATGGATTCTAAACGTGCAAATGCTGTATTCAACTATTTGGTTGAAAAAGGAATTGCTGAATCTCGCTTGATTGCATCTCCACAAGGAAGCTCTGAAAAAAGCTCTGAAATTGTTGAAAGCGATGAGGACGATATCAAACAAGCTAAAAACAGAAGAGTTGAGTTTAAATTAAGACCGTAAACAATAAACACACTATTTAAAACGCCGGTGGATTCCACTGGCGTTTTTTTTGTTATCAAAAAAAATTAGAACAAATTTCAGATAATTCTGTACCAATAGGATTGTTGGTACATGTTTATATGTTTCACCTGTCAAAACAAAAAAGCCTCTACAATTTTCTTGTAAAGGCTGAATACTGTGGTCCCACCTGGGTTCCCCGACGAAAATGTCGGGATAAACTTCTCGCCCAGTTGACTCATCCAAAAAAAGTAAAACAAAAAAAGCACCTACATGTCTGCAAGTGCTTTAAATACTGTGGTCCCAGCTGGGCTCGAACCAGCGACCACCTGATTATGAGTCAGGTGCTCTAACCAACTGAGCTATAGGACCGTTGAATTTGTTAAAAATTCAGGTGTGCAAATATAGCATTCATAAACTGAATGTCAATACTGTATTAAAGATTTTTATGAATTAAATGCGAATTCAATCGCTATTCCTGCTGCAACAAGAATCAATAAATAACTGAATAATTTACGTAAAAGCTTACCTGAAAGGAATTTTTGTAGATAGGTTCCAAGAAATACTCCAAGAATTGTAATTCCTGTTAATGTAAGAAGTAATGTCCAATTGATTCCATTCCCATCATAAATTTCAGGGTTAAAGAA
>DATGOZ010000047.1:0-5259 GCA_035305395.1 Taishania sp.
TCAATTCATTTTTGGACTTATACTTCGAATGGATATGTTCAAAGTCAAACTGGTAACTAACTTCGTTTACTGGACGATGAAAACCTATAACGATGTGATCCAAATCAATTTTATTCAACGCAAAACTAATCGATTCACTTGCTGTCGTATCGCTTTCTGCGATATTGAGAATGAGCATGATATCCAACGATCCGTCTTCAAGTTCTGTGATATCGCAGTGACCTTTTTCTAACTCAATTGCTTTGATGATGTAATCACCTTTGATGACGTCAATCAAGTTGAAACCGATGTACAAATCTTCTAAACGAACTACCTCTTTTTCTTCCTGTTTAGATTTATCGGAATACAATTTCACATCACGCAAATCGATAGAAACATATGGAAACTTATGAAACAAAGCAATGTGCGATTTTCGAATTGCAATTTCACCGGGCATATCTTTATTGACCGTTTGTAAAAGCTCTTGCACAATACTTTCTTGTTTCCAATACACATAACCAACAGCCAACACCAACAACAACACTGGAATACTGAAAGTTAGTACAATAACTTTAAACCACTTCTTTTTGCGAAATTTCATCTAATTCGGTCAATTTTATCTACAACGACTGCTTTCTTGCTACAAATATACTTGCTTTAACTTACTTCAATTCAAATGCCAAAAATTTCAAGTCGATAAATAGTTGCTTTCTGTTATCTTTGCACAAAATTTCAGATAGTAGCATGGAATACAATTTTAAAGCAATCGAAGAAAAGTGGAGAAAGTTTTGGGCAGACAACCAAACATATAAAGTAACCAATGACCCGAGTAAACCAAAATTCTATGTATTGGATATGTTCCCATATCCATCAGGAGCAGGTTTACACGTTGGTCACCCACTCGGATATATTGCTTCTGACGTTTATTCACGCTACAAAAAATTACAAGGTTTCAACGTGTTGCATCCGATGGGTTACGATTCATTCGGATTACCTGCTGAACAATATGCCATTCAAACGGGACAACATCCTGAAAAAACGACAAAGGAAAACATTGCTCGTTACCGTGAACAATTGGACAAAATCGGATTCTCATTTGATTGGAGTCGTGAAGTGCGTACTTCTTCTCCTGAATACTACAAATGGACACAATGGATTTTCAACCAATTGTTTGATTCATGGTACAACAACAATACCGATAAAGCGGAAGCTATCGCTGATTTGGTGGCAATCTTCGAAAAGGAAGGAAATGCTAATGTGAATGCAGTTACAGATCAGGAAACAATTTTTAGTGCTGAAGAATGGAAAGCATTTGACGACCATCAGAAAGAAGATGTACTTCAAAATTACCGTTTGACTTATCTTGCAGATTCTTGGGTAAACTGGTGTCCGGCGTTAGGAACAGTATTAGCCAATGACGAGGTTATCAACGGTCTATCTGAGCGTGGAGGTCACCCAGTTGAACAAAAATTAATGCGCCAATGGTCGATGCGTATCAAAGCGTATGCAGAACGCTTGTTGACGGGATTAGACGGATTGGAGTGGACAGAATCCATCAAAGATATTCAACGCAACTGGATTGGAAAATCGAAAGGTGCCTCTGTGAAGTTTGCATTGAAAGATGCTGCTGAACAAATCGAAGTGTTTACCACACGTCCTGATACAATTTTTGGAGTGAATTTCTTGGTATTAGCACCTGAGCATCCGTTAGTTGATGACATTACAACTCCTGAATACAAAGATGCAGTTGCTGAATACAAGCGTTTGGCTTCATTGAAATCGGAAAGAGATCGTCAGTCGGATGTTAAAAATATCACCGGACAAATCACAGGTGCAAAAGCCATTCACCCATTCACAGGAGCTGAAATAGATATTTGGATTGCTGATTACGTATTGGCAAGCTATGGAACTGGAGCGGTCATGGCTGTTCCTTGTGGAGATCAACGTGATTGGGATTTTGCGAACCATTTTGGATTAGAAATTATCAACATCTTCCAAGATAAAGATGTTTCTGAAGCTGCTTACACAGAAAAAGATGCCATTATTGCTAACAGCGATTTCTTGAGTGGTTTGGAAGCAAAAGCTGCTATCGAAAAAGCAATTGAAGCAATTGAAGCAAAAGGAATTGGTAAAGGAAAAACAAATTATCGCTTGCGCGACGCCGTGTTCTCTCGTCAACGTTATTGGGGTGAACCATTCCCTGTTTATTTTGTAAATGGAATTCCAAAGACAATTGCGACTGAACATTTACCAATTGTATTGCCAGAAGTAGAAAAATATTTACCAACAGAAGATGGACAACCACCATTAGGAAATGCTGCTGTTTGGGCGTGGGATACAGTGAATAACAAAGTTGTTTCAAACGACTTAATCGACGAAAAAACAGTTTTCCCTCTTGAATTAAATACCATGCCTGGATGGGCAGGAAGTTCTTGGTACTTCTTGCGTTATACAGACCCAACAAATGCAGAAGCTTTTGCATCAAAAGAAGCTGTTGATTACTGGAAAAATGTGGATTTATACCTAGGAGGAGCTGAACATGCTACAGGTCACTTGTTGTATGCTCGTTTCTGGACAAAATTCTTGTTCGATAGAGGATTTGTTCCTTTCGAAGAACCTTTCCAAAAAATGATCAACCAAGGAATGATCTTGGGAAGAAGTTCGTTTGTTTATAGAAATGCTGATGGAAAATATGTTTCCAAAGGAAAGTTGCAAGGTGGAGAACAACCAATTCACGTGGACATCTCCATGGTTGAAAACGATAAATTGGACATCGAAGCTTTCAAGGCATGGAGATCAGAATATGCAAACGCAGCATTCATTTTAGAAGACGACGGCACTTACATCTGCGGCCACGAAGTAGAAAAAATGTCGAAATCGAAATACAACGTTCAGACTCCAGATGAATTGGTTGAAAAGTTTGGTGCAGATACTTTACGTTGTTATGAAATGTTCTTAGGACCAATTGAGCAAGCAAAACCATGGGATACAAAAGGTATCAATGGTGTGAGCAATTTCCTACGCAAGTTGTGGCGTTTGTTCAACATGGATGAAAACGGAAATGCACAGTTGAGTACAGAGGCTCCATCAAAAGAAAGCTTGAAAACCTTACACAAGACTATCAAGAAAATCAATGATGATATCGAACGTTACTCATTCAACACCTGTGTTTCGACTTTCATGATTTGCGTAAATGAATTGAGCGACCAAAAGTGTAACAACAAAGAGATTTTGGAGCAATTAACAATTTTAATTTCACCTTACGCACCACATATCGCTGAAGAGTTGTGGGTGAAATTAGGAAACGAAGCTGGAACAGTTACTTTTGCTAAATTGCCAGCGTTCAACGAAGAATATTTAATCGAGGATGCAATTGCTTACCCAGTTTCATTCAACGGAAAAATGCGTTTCAAAATTGAATTAGCTGCAACCTTGACTCCTAAAGAAGTCGAAGAAGCGGTATTGAACGCTCCAGAATCTGAAAAATATTTGGAAGGAAAAGCACCGAAAAAAGTGATCGTCGTTCCAGGTAAAATCGTCAATATCGTATTGTAAGAATTACAATATTAGAATAGAGATCCCGTCAGCAATGGCGGGATTTTTTGTATATTATTCTCATTCATTCACATAACAATTCCTGCAATTCACCATTTTAATTTTAGCACACCTCATCGGATTAGTAATATTGACCTGAAAATTAATATTTACACGTATGAAAAAGCTATTACTAATGATCTCAAGCGCAATGATGCTGATAGGATGCGTTGCCGTGGGAAATGAGAACTCAAAAGGAACAAACAATGGGAAATCGCTGGTTAGTGATGAAAATTTTACGAACATTAAAGCAACCAGTTTGGATTTAAAACCTGGACACCCAGTTTTGGCTATTCATAAAGACCGCATCCCAGAATTAATGAGTAAAAAAATTGAAGAAGTAGAATTTGTCAATTATTTCCCTGCAACTATCGTATCAGTTGGACCAGAAAAAACGATTGTAAAATCTAGTTATGATGGCGAATACGAAGTTCCCAATTTCCTCATTATTCCATTGGCAATTGAAGAAAAAGTAAAAAATGGCGATATTCTATTGGCAACACTTCCTCATACCTCAGGTATCAGAAAGGCCATTGTTGTTGACGATAGTAATCCTATTCAACCGAAAGTTCACTTCTTTACAGAGTACATGGAAGCAAGTGAAACAAATTTTGAATCTACAATTGTAGAATTGACTTCTAACTCTTACCGAAAAATTTCAAACAAGTGGGATATCGGTTCAAATGTTGCGCTTTATGGAATGTACGGATATGAAAGCCATATTGTAGTGCATGTGACTGACAAAAAAGTGATTACACAACGAAGTTATAACACAATTTTAGTTTATGACAAAGACAAAGTCATTCCACTTGAACCAACCATAAAACTTCAAAAAGGGAAAACTTATTTTGCTTCAACAGGCTTGGAGTTCAATGAATCAGAAGTCATTGAAGACTTTCCAAAATATGGTCGAGCATTGATGAAAAATTTAGTTACTGGATATCAATTTTATGCTCCATACGGTGAATTCATCGAGAATTTGAAATGAACTTAAAAAACCCGAATCAAATGATTCGGGTTTTCAATTATCTCTTAATCACTGATCGATTCGTAACCTTTGATTGATTGTCTTGCAATTCAATCAAATATTGTCCACCCGGCAACTGTGAAACATCGATTGTTTCGTTTGCTACAACTGTTTGTTCCATTTGTATTTTTCCAAACTGATCGATGACACGAATTATGCGTGGTGCACCTTCAAATTGAACGGTTAAGTTTCCTAGTGTTGGATTAGGATACAGTATCAATTCATTAGCAGACGAACCACTCAAACTTTCAACCGACAAATTTGTATCCTTCGAAATTGTACCAATTTTGTTGATGATGTAATTTGTTGGGTCAATAGCAGCCACAACAGTTACATAATCCATACCACTCAACACTGTTTGTGTTTCAGCTCCAGTGATATTCACACGTACAATTGTATCTCCCAATCCTCCAGATCTAGAAATTCGCAAGTCAATTGGATTTGTAAAAAATGGTGTCACCGTTGGTCGTGAAGTTGTTTGACTAATTAACAGATTTAATTCAGAACCAACTGGATTAAATTTCACCGAATACGTTGGATATCCTTCTCCAAAGTACCATTGTTCAAAGAAATCTGTAAAATCCATTCCTGTGTATTGTTCTGCAAAAGCTTTGAACTGCAAACCAGTTGCATTGCTTTCAGCAAACGTTTGTTGGAAT
>DATGOZ010000048.1:0-2019 GCA_035305395.1 Taishania sp.
TCCAATTATCGCAGGCATTTCTTTTGAAGTAATAAATTTTTCTGCGCCTTATTGGATTGGAAGTTTATTTGCAATTTTCGCATTGATGATTGCTTACTTTTCATTGCGAATGAATACAGCAACTGAAAGGTCTCCTCATAGCTAGATAATTTTGCGTATTTGACTCACAGCAACCTGTATCCCATTTTCTTGACTTAACCTTTCACTTATGTTTTTTGCTCTTGCTTTCATTGTCTTCTCTGATAATGTAATTTGAATAGCATGAGCGAGTTTTTTGGCTGTCAATTTCCTCTGCGGGATTGCCTTTGGGCCTACACCAATTTTGTATACCCGTTCTCCCCAAAAAAATTGGTCAATAGCTAAAGGTAATGTAATCGTTGGAATCCCTACTTGGAAACTTGCGGCTGTCGTCCCTGCTCCGCCGTGATGGATTGCTACTTTTGCGTGTTTATATAGCCACTCATGTGGTACATATTCAATCGGGAAAATATTTTTGGATTTTATTAAATTATGCCATTTTGAAGGAATTGTTAGTACAGCTTGAGAGTTTGTTTGATTTAATGCTTTATCAAGGATATTGATTGTTTGTGAAATATCTTTTGTGTTTGGACTTCCGAACCCAATGGCAATCAAGTTTTTGGATGAATTGACAAATTGTAAAAGTTCTTTTTTTGCAGTCCATTCTTGAGTTTGAACATGCCAATATCCAGTAATGATTTGTTTCTCGTTCCAATCTTTTGGGCGAGGGACGATTTGTTCACTAAAGGCATTTAGTGTGAATGGTTGTTTAGAAGCAGGTTGTAGTGATGGATCCAGTAGAGGAGCAGACCCAAGTCGAAACAAATTCTGACGCACATGATTTATCTCTGAACGCCATGAGAGATAAATTATTTGTGTCACAATGAAATGTGAAAACCAATTGATTCCCTTTATCGAAAAACGAAACGGGAGTAATGCGGATGCGAATTCATTTGTAGGGGCGAGTGGTTGAAGCAATGCGCGAACAGCGGGGATTTTTAATCCTTCGGCAATATGTGCACCCCATAAAGTTGGCAAACCGTGAATAAGGATGTCTGAACCCTTGCACGCTTCAGATGCGGTTTGTAACATTTTTTGATACAGTGGACGAGCTTGTGCTAAAAACTGTTTTGTCGTTTGAATTGAATGAATAAAATTTTTACCAAGTGTAAGAGGCGTTAAGTTTCCTTGCTCAATTAATAAATCTGATGGATTGCCTTCAAAAGGCGAAAATGTTATTTTATGTTCGTGAATCAAATTTGCGAAACCAATCGGAGCCGCAATTCGAACGGTGTAACCTGCGTCTTGTAATCCTTTTCCTAATGCAAGATAAGGAATTACATCTCCGCGGGTGCCACTGGTTAACAATGTAATGGTTTTCACAGTTTATGATCTGCTGTCATTGTCAAATTTCTCAAAGACAAGAAAACGATATTCAACAATTTTCATAGATAAGCATTGTTGCAACGCCATGCTCCCTAACATGGATGGCAAAATGGCATGTTTGATCGGTAATAAGTGTCCGAGAAATAAGATGAGACGTGCGAGGTAATCAGGTAAATTTCTTAATCGCAAATATGGGGTCAGTTCTTCCTTTTTGATTAATTTGAAATTGTTTTGATTTGCAAATTCAAGAGTTTGTTCAATTGTCCGCACACCAGGTACATACCATCCATCAATATATGCTTTTAGCCATTTTGATTCATGTTTTGTAAGTGGACGATTTGCTACGTAATCATCTACCAAAATTAATTTTCCACCTTTGCCTAATAATCTACTGGCTTCGTGAAAATATCTTTCAGGTTGAATTGCATGGCAGACGGCTTCAACAGAATAGACCACATCTAGCGATTCGTTTTCAAGTGGCACAGATATAAAATCACCTTCTGCAAATAAAATTTGATGTTGTAAATTTAATGCATTTGCAGAATCTTTTGCTAGCTTGGCTTGCACTGGACTAAGCGTTAATCCCAAAGCTGGTTTTGGATTTAGTAAGCGAGG
>DATGOZ010000049.1:0-2891 GCA_035305395.1 Taishania sp.
TTATAATTAAGATACGTCTATCAATTTTTCCTTTTCTTCTCTCGCTTATCCTTACCTAACGAAATTGAAAAATCATTCGCATCACCAATCATTTTGATATTAACAAAAGGAATGCGTTTTTCTCCTTGGAATTGAATCTCATCCTCTTGTTCAGGATCAATCTCTTCCTTCCTGCGTTTGAACAATTTTTGATATGCGACATTTGTCACCAATTTCAATGGAATTTTTACATAATATTCCATATCCATTTTTTCATCCAACATCTGTGTTCCTGCTACTTCTAAAAAACCAATGGATGAATTAATCGTCATCCAAGGAATCGTAAACAAATTATTTTGAAGTCTAAAGACATTGTGTAACGTATCAAAACGAATTCTGTTCAAGTTTTTATCTCCGAAGAATGACGCAAACTCATTTAACGGTTTGTAATTGCGCAATTCACCATCCAAAATCGTAACATCCAAAGTCAAATTGGCACTTTCCATTTTGGGAGTCAGATCAGGATACAACGGAATAGTTCCTTTGATTTTGGCGTTCATTTTTCCACTTAAATTTTCACTCAAAACCATGTCCTGACCAAAATTTTTAAAGCGCATCAACGTTTGATCTAACACCAAATCTTTAATCCAGAAACTCGGCGAAAAAATAACATTATTTGGATTCGAAGCATCTAATTTACCGGTCAAACGAACTTTCCCTCCTCCAACATCAAATCCAAAACGGTAAAAATCCAAAATTCCAGTTTTGTGCATATTGATCGTACCTTTCACCCGATCCAATTTGTAATCCAAATACTCAAAATGACCAATATCTGTTTCCAATTTCATGTTCATAAACGGAATGTCATTGACCGTAAAAGGAGCTTCTTCGATCTCTACAATACCTGGATTTATATTTGCTTGATCATTAAACGCTGCGTAATTAATCGCCATGATTTCATTCAAATCAAAATGCTTTGAATAAAACTTAATCTCATTGTCTTTGCGGCGCAACGAATCGTTTGATCCAAAGAAGTAATTGAGCGAAACATCAAAATCTGAATTTCCGATATTTCCTTTTAAATTCTTCAAGGCAATGCTGTTCTTGCGTAAGAAAATCTTCCCATTCAAATCTGTCAAACGTCGTTGATGCATCGAAGTTGTCAAATTTAGCTGACTCAATTCGACACGTGTTCCACGAACAACATCACCCTCAAAACGTGCTCCAATCTTGGCTTTCAACTTCACATCTGAGAATGATTGTTGTGCTAAATTTTCTGGAATATAATCTTCATAGTCTGTTGGCAACAAATCTTTCAATTGCAATAAATTCGATTTAAAAAAGACTTTAAATTCCGATTTTGCTTTTGGAGTTGGTTTGAATAAATGGGCATAACTTTCCAATTTTCCAAAAACCAAAAAGTCACTATCATCCACTTTCCCTTTCAATTTCCTAATCTTGATGTCATTTGGTTCAACAAACATTCCTCCAGAAACTTCATTCAACGTATGTGGATACTTATTCAATTTTGCTGATAAATTGTTCACCAAGAACTCACCTATTGGCAATTGTTCCGTTCCCATCACTTCACTTGCAGCACATTTAAATGCAACATCCAAATTGAAATTTTCTACTCGTTCTTCAACACTACTCGTCTTGGTTTTTGCATTGTAGGTCAACTCCGTTAGATCAACATTTTTTGCACTAATCTTCAACTTCGTTTCAACAGGTGTTTTTGCCTGGTGCAAAATTGCGGGGATGTCACTAACACTTCCTACAATATTAATATCCGATTTTCCGACCAAACCGTTAAATGTATCCAATGTCAATTTATTTCCATTCACATCTGCGTGAACATTAAACTTACGAATTGGCAAAGGCAACGACTTTGAATCAAAACCTAAATCAGCTACAATCAATTCGGTGAAATAAGATTCATTCAACTTTTCCAAACTTTTCTCTGGATTTGTCAAATCAATGATATCGTGAAAATTCATCGTCAACTGCACAGAACCGCGTGGATTGCGAATTTCTTTTTCTAAATTGAGAAACTTCACCAAGAAATCGAGGTTAAAATTCGATTTCAAATTCAAATCGATATCGGGTGAATTGAAGTTTTCAACTGTCAATTTCGCATCAAACTTTCCAGAAGCTGGATTCGCCTTCATCTTGTTTAACGTAAACTTCATCGTTGACAAATCGCGATTCGCTCCATTGGTAAAGGTTCCGTGAAACTCAATTGCATTCAAACTCATCGCATTCACTTGGTTTTTGAAAAAACCTTCGTCACAACCAAATTCAGCATTGATAGCAGGCATTTGCCCATCTTTCATGCTTCCATTTACATCCGCATTGAAGTAAATTTTTCCTTTGTTATCATACGACCTCAACGTAGGAATTAATTCTTTTGGAGCAAATGCAATCAATAAATTGAAATTATCCTGTTTACCTCGAACTTTTAAATCGATATTTCTCTCTCCTTCCAATTCAACATAACCCGCCAAATCCAAGAAAATATGTTCCAAACTAAACTGGGTATTTGCCAACTCGATTTTTTGAATCATGGTGTTGTATTTCAAATCCGTTTTTAGTTCAAATTGACGTTTATTCATCAACGTTGGCTTTCCTTTTTTGAAAATAGAACCCAAAAATTTGGTATCTAAATCAACGTCCATCAATTCATTTTTGGACTTATACTTCGAATGGATGTGTTCAAAGTCAAACTGGTAACTAACTTCGATTGCTGGACGGTGAAAACCCACAACGATGTGATCTAAGTCAATTTTATTTAATGCAAAATTGATGGATTCACTTGCTGTCGTATCGCTTTCTGCGATATTGAGAATATGCATGATATCCAACGATCCGTCTTCTAATTCCGTGATATCGCAGTGACCTTTTTCTAACTCAAT
>DATGOZ010000050.1:0-2446 GCA_035305395.1 Taishania sp.
ATGGTACCGCAATGTTGAAAAGCGGCGGGATTGAACTTGAATTTGTAGGCGCTCGAAAGGAATCCTATTCCGAGGAAAGCAGAAATCCCGAAGTTGAAAACGGTACTTTGGAAGACGATCAAAATCGTCGTGATTTTACAATAAATGCTTTAGCCTTAAGTTTGAATGATGCAAATTTCGGCGAACTTCTCGATCCGTTCAATGGGATTGAAGATCTCAACAAAAAAATAATTCGCACTCCGCTAAACCCAGATATTACGTACAGCGACGACCCATTACGGATGCTTCGTGCCATTCGTTTTGCATCGCAATTGGATTTTATAATAGAAGAAAATTCATTGGAATCCATTAAGCGAAACAAAGACCGAATCAATATTATTTCTGGTGAGCGCATTGTGGAGGAACTCAATAAAATTTTGCTTTCTTCGAAACCTTCAATAGGCTTTTTACTGTTGTATAAAACAGGTTTGTTAGATATTGTTTTGCCCGAACTTACAGCGCTTAATAATGTCGAAGAAGTAGAAGGACATACGCATAAAAACAACTTTTACCATACGTTAGAGGTGGTTGATAACATTTCCAAACATACCGATGACGTGTGGCTCCGATGGGCAGCTTTGTTACACGATATAGGTAAAGCACCCACTAAGCGATTCAATAAGAAACAGGGTTGGACTTTTCACGGACACGAATTTTTGGGAGGAAAAATGGTTAAGAAAATTTTCACTCGATTGCACATGCCTTTGAACCAAAAATTGAAATATGTGTCGAAATTGGTCATGATGAGTTCGCGTCCGATTGTAATTGCGGATGATGAAGTTACGGATTCAGCCGTTCGACGATTGGTTTTTGATGCTGGTGAAGATATCGAGGACTTGATGACCTTGTGTGAAGCAGATATCACGACCAAAAATCCTAAAAAGTTCCAGAAATACCACAACAACTTCAAGATTGTTAGAGCTAAAATTGTTGAGGTTGAAGAGAAGGATCGCGTGCGTAACTTCCAGCCGCCAATTTCAGGAGAAGAAATTATGCAGATATTTGACTTAAAACCATCACGAGAAATCGGAATACTTAAAGAAGCTGTAAAAGAAGCTATTTTGGAAGGAGAAATCCCGAATGAATACCAAGCTGCTTTAGACTTTGTGCTCAAAAAAGCCAGCGATATGGGTTTGAAAAAATCCTAATATTAATCGGATTTAATTCATCATCATTGCAAATCCGTACTTTTTCATTTCATTTGCTTTTTCCCGTAACGAGTCGATATAATTCGTTTTGTCTTGAGTTTTGTACTTGTACAAGTATTCTTGCCCGTTGCGATTCCAGATATAAAAATAATCATTGTCCAAAACACCAAGCTTATCATCTGCCGAAAAGAAAGCATATTTCCGTGGATGAATATCAAAGTCGATACCTAATGTTTCATCGTTTTTAATTCCTAAATACGAATAAATCATAGCGGGAGTATCAATTTGAAGACCTAAACTTTCATCTTTTTTAGGTGCTAATTTATTCGGTGCATAAAAGATAAATGGCGTATGGTGATAAGTAAGTGCAATTTCGAATGGACTAATTCCTTTGTAAGCGCCATGATCAGCAATAAAAACAAACAAAGTGTTCTCGAACCAATCGGTTTGTTTTGCTTTTTCGATAAATCTTCCAATTGCCCAATCTGAATATTCAATAATTTGATCTTTAATGTCTTTGGATGTTGTTTTGAGGGGAATGTTTTTAGGAATAACATATGGTGTGTGATTACTTCCAGTCAATACACTTAAAAAAAATGGATTGTCACTATTTCGATTGTTTAACTCATCTATAATTTTATCAAACATCACGTGATCTGGAACCCCAAGTGTACTTTTAACTTCCGAACTAGGATAGTCGTGTACAGATACTACTCTTTCAACGCCATTTGCGGATAAAAATCCACCGATATTATCAAATTGATCATCGTGAGTAGTGAAATAATAAGTAGAATAGCCATTCTCTTTAAGAATTTTTGGCAATCCTCCTTTCATTTCCGGAATTACAGTATAATGCATAGTGTGTTTATCCATGATAGCCGGTTGTCCAAAAAGAGTCGAATAAACTCCGTTATAGGTATGAATTCCGGCTGTATAAACATTTTCGTATGAAACAGATTGACTAATAAGTTTATCCAGATTTGGAGTAAGTTTTTCGTTGTTAAAATGCCCTATATAACAACTTCCCATCGACTCCATCATCACTACAACTATGTTTGTTTTTGTGTCTAATGCAACTTCTCTGCTTTTGATAGTGTCAGATTTCATGCGTTCGAATTCTTGACGGACAAATTCTTGAGCCTCGGTTTTGTCCATCAAATTCAATTGTTTTTTAGCAAGTTTCGAACGCTCTTCAATACTTTTTATAAAAGTGAAATTTGGGTTCAATCCCATTTGGTTAATCAGTGGATTGTTCGAAA
>DATGOZ010000051.1:0-4088 GCA_035305395.1 Taishania sp.
TCTACAATGTATCTATGAGCTCTAATTGCAATTTCGAATGTTAGATTTGGTTTCCATAACAGTTTCAGTCCTAAACACAATTTCTTAAAATTCAACAAATATTGTTTTGGTAATAATCCTTTCAATACTATACATCCATAATGTATCAACCATGATTGAAATTCGTATGCTTTGAACTGTGAGAGAGATTTCACTGATATTTCTCTTGGTAATCTAGAGGCATCTGAATGGGGAATTTGTATCTGTTGTATCCTTTTGTTCAATATTTCAATATCAGTTTCAGTTAAGAAGTAGGGACAGTTCTCATGTTCTTTAGATATCCAGTATTCTAATAGGTCTTTGGCAACACCCAATGCATACGTATGCATTGGGTCAATTGTTGTTGCTCTAGGTATTAGATAGAATTTTGGAATACCTTGGTACTGGAAAGAACGGTAAAAGTGAGAAAACTGAATAACCCAAAACTCCTTTCACATTAACACACATTGCTGGATTCTGTTGGATTAATTCGGATGCTCTATTTCCCTGCTCAAGAAACTGTTTAGGCGATCGAAGATCTGTATTCATATCTCCCAAAGTGAATGGATATTCCTCAAACTATACCTGGGTAGTAAATACTATTTCCAATTAACCTTCCCATATTTTCACATGCCGAACAACCAAAATATCCACCTTGATTGGTATTTAAACAATTACCTCTCTCACCCATATCAATCAGTAAATTTGTTATCAATCCTTTAATTATTATTTCATTTTGTTCGAATTTAAACCTAAATCCATGAATGAATTGTTTTTGCATCATTTTCACCAGCTCAATTAGAATAGTACAATATTGAGGTTTCGTTTTTTGGACAAGTAGTCCAATTAATATCATATTATTAAGTTTATAACGATCTTCAATCTTCATTTCATTTATGACCAAGTATATAGGGTACAATGATGTTGATGATGACTTGAAACAACTGATTCCATCAACAAATATTCCATATGATAATGCTGTTATGGAATAGAGCACATTGAGCATTTTTCGAAGAGTTTGGATAATTCTTCCATCTGTTATTGTGGATAATCGTGTTCCGCTTTTAGATCGTGAAAACAAAATACCTTGAAATGTAAGTATATATAATAACTCTACCTTCTAGTAATGACTTACAGAATCGTGATGACTTTAATTTTAGAGACACAACAGAAGATATATCGTATAAAATAAATGTACCATTCCCAATAGTGTGAGTTTTTTTCATCACTCCTTCACAAGAATATTTATATATGGTGTATGCTGGTGTTTCGATGATATTAAAAAATTTATCAAACTTGAATAATGAGTTTGGAAAAATGTTTGCATATTGAGGAGGTAATATAGCTTGAATTAACTGTAATAAATTTTCTAACTGATTTCCAGGTTGACGTGAAAAAATTGTGAATGCAAAAATTACAACCATTAATGTAATGAGATTAAATGCACCCAGAGTAGATGAGATTGGAGTTGTAAGAATTTCAAATGTTTTCTTCTCTTGTGGTTTAAAATAAATCCATGGTGTATCCAGTTGTGTGGATTTGGTGAATAAATATTTGAGAAATAATGTTGATGATTTTTCTGCTTCCTGTTGTGTTTTGAACATGTGTGGTTGTTCACCATTTGCAATTTGTAATGCTTGTTCTTTTCCTGCACAAGTGATAAACTCAGTTTCATTGCAAGGATCCTCAAATGATTCAGTTTCATCTTCTTCAATTTGGATCCAACGCACATCTCCAGAAATGTTGGAAAGATTTCTGAAATATGATCTTCTTCTATAATCATAAAAATGACCCTTGTAGAGTATGGAGTATTGTGGTGTTCGAAATTTGGAACGTTTCCATGAATTTTCATTGCCTTTTGGCCTTCCACGTTGCATAATGATGAACAGTAATGGTTTGCAAATAACGGTTGCAGAAAGACTGGTTGATTTTGAACGAATAGTTTTTCACTGTATAAATATTCAACAAATGATAGTTATCAGTACAAACTGGTAACAAATTGTTTTTCACTGTAAACGATAACATCAAATGAGAGAGTTAGTGAAACCGTTTCATGAAATAAGAGTAATTGATAACGATTTCTGAAAATTTATAAATTTGGATTTGAAACGTAACGCGTAACCATGAAAAAGATTAAAACTAAGTACAACTTGAGAAAAAGAAATCCAAAGGTATATTTCTTCGAGTTATTACTAATTCCAAGTTGAAATCAAAAAAGGACTTCATTACTGACAAGGAGTTTGAAAGGGTTACCCTTTCAAACTCAACTACGGACAACCATTATAATGTAAAGGCAATCCATTCAATGGTTAAAGATCCAAAAAATCCACAAAATGTATTGTTTTTGGTGGAGTGGGAAGGATTCCCTGAGAAGAAAGATTGGACGTATGAGCCAATCTGTAATTTCCCCAAAGAAAACAAAATCATTAAAGTAAGTTAGGTTCACGATTTTTACTTATTCACCAGGATTTTATTAAGTCACTTCCATCTGAAGCATCTCTGCAAACTAAACCAAGAGAAGAAATTGAAAAACCCAAAGATAAAGTTTCAAGGAAAAAATTAGAGAAAAGCAAACAAATAAACTCCATTCTAATTGAAGAAATGAAAAAACTTGTAATTGTTTTGTGAATCAATACTAACATTTAGAAACCAAATCAGGACGTAAAAAAACAGAAAAATGAAATTATGTCTGATCCCATTAATCTTGCGAAAATCACAAACTCAATTTCAAAGATAGAAAACACACCAATTTCATTGAAAGATGCTGTCAAAAAAGTGAAAATAGAAACAGATTCTGTTGCAAAAACGACAAACACAAATCCAAAGTTGGAAAACACATCTATTTCATTTGATGATGCCATCAAAAAAGTGAAAATAGAAACAGACCCTAAACAACAGAATTCAGATTTGACCCATAAACTGCGTGATTTGGAGAAACATGTAATTGCATCAAAGATGGATGATACGGTGTTATGTCAAATTAGAAATTTGATACAACAAATTGAGAAGACAAATAATATTAAAACAAAAGCTGAGATGAATCCAATTATTATTGAATCATCAGACAGTGATAATGATGATGTGAACTCAACTACAACCATTGAAGGATTCGATAGGTCGTTCTTGATTGCATCCAGAGAGAAGCAAATAAATTGTTTCAACAAATTATTAAGAGGAAGATATCCTGATCAAGTTATAGGTCCCAGATTTTCATCACGGGACCCGCCTCATCTGTATGAATCAAAGAAATTGATTTTTGACTCAATGTATAAATGCCAGGGTCCAGTGGCATATGTCAAAACAAAAAAATCTAAAGTCCAAGTAATCAGACAAACTGGATGTAACGTGGGGGAACCTCATTATCATGTATACAATTTCCACTCTAAGAAGTCATCACCTGACAAGAAAACAATGATATTTATTCTTAATTATTCATTTGTGGAGTGCATTGGCAAATCTGGATCATTAGAAGAATTTTTTCCTAAAATCAAAGATGTAAGCCAAATCCAAGGATCATTGGAGGTTGTATTTAAATTTTTTGTTCGCAGAGCACTTCCATTTTTCCAGGATACACTTCAGCTTGCTGTTAAAACCCCGAAAATTACACATTTAAGAGAAGCGTGTGATCTTTTTAAATCATTAGTTAACTATCGTTGGAGGACATTAAGAAACAATTATCAAAAATTTAAAGCAAGAAAGAAAAAAGTTGAACTGCACAACAAAAAGTCAAAGAAACAACCTGATGCGTATGAGGGAATTAGGGAGCATTCATCCAAGAGATCTCTCAAAGAAACACTTCATGAGCTTTCCAGTGACTCTGATGAGAATTGTAAACCATGCAGAAAATATCAAAAGCTGGAGAGAGTTAGAGAAACATCAAGTGATTCAGAAGATAAAACCCAGAATGATAACAGTACAGTTAGATCAGAGAGCGATTCAAATGATTCATTGAATGACATGGAGCACAGCTACAGTCCATACTTAAGTAAGTAAGGATAAGTGCCAAAATTTTTAGTAGTCTAAATAAAGTATAAAATATCACCATACTCTTTTATGTATGGAAACACATT
>DATGOZ010000052.1:0-9275 GCA_035305395.1 Taishania sp.
AAGTAGATAGATTTATGCTAAAGGTGATATTGGAGTACCCATCAATTGAAGAAGAAAGAAGAATTATTCGTTCAATCGTTAATATTGAAGGACAACCAAAAGCAAATAAGGTAATTTCTCAAGATGATATCATGCGTGCACGTGATTTGGTGAAGCAAATCTACATGGACGAAAAAATTGAAAAATACATTGTCGACCTTGTGTTTGCTACAAGATTTCCGCATCACTATGGTTTAGAATATTTGCAACCAATGATTACATGTGGTTGTTCTCCGAGAGCGTCTATCAATTTGGCAATTGCATCTAAAGCTTTTGCATTTCTACAAGGAAGAGCATTTGTTATTCCAGAAGATGTAAGAGCTATCGCATTGGATGTAATGCGTCATCGCATTGGATTGAGTTACGAAGCTGAAGCTGAAAACTTAAAAACTTCTGACATTATTTTGAAAATTATCAATAAGGTTGAGGTTCCATAATTTATTTCAGCCATGGAGATTAATGAACTTTTGAAAAAGATTCACCAGTTGGAAATCAAATCCAAAGGGTTGACTAAACACATCTTTTCTGGTGAGTATCACTCAGCATTCAAAGGGAGAGGTATGACCTTTTCAGAAGTTCGTAATTATCAATTTGGTGATGAAGTTCGTACAATTGATTGGAATGTAACAGCAAGATTCAATGATCCGTTTGTGAAAGTTTTTGAAGAAGAACGCGAATTGACAGTGATGTTTATCATTGACATTTCTGCTTCTGAAAACTTTGGAACACAGACGAAATCCAAAAAAGATATTTTACTCGAAACAGTTGCTACACTTGCATTTTCTGCATTATCAAACAATGATAAAGTTGGAGCGTTACTCATAACAGATCATGTCGAACGTTATTTTCCTCCAAAAAAGGGAAGAAAACATGTGTTGCACATTCTGAGAGAATTAATTCAAATGAAACCTCAGCATAAAGGAACGAACTTGGAAAATGGATTCAGGTTTTTTAATAATATCGAAAAGAAACGAACAATTTGCTTTGTAATCAGTGACTTTTTAGACGATTCTACTTTTGTTGACGGACTGAAATTAATCAATAGAAGACACGATGTAATTGCACTCAAATTAGAAGATCCATCCGAGTATCAATTGCCAAAAATGGGCTTTGTGAAAATGAAAAATGCGGAGTCAGGAACAACTACTTGGGTTAATACAAATGATGAGAAAGTCCGTGTCGCTTACCGAGATGACTACATCGAACAGCGAGATAAATTGCTGTTGAGTTTGGATAAAAGTGGAATTAGTAATGCCGTGTTGAATACCGAATCAGATCATATTTTACCAATAATTAATTTGTTTAGAAATAGATGATTGACTTGCGAAGACATATCAATTTTTCGAGCAATTTATTGAATAAGTTCGTAAGCATCAAGCTTTTTGTTGTCTGTTCAGTAATTCTTGTCGGAGAATTTGTTTCTTTTTCACAAGATTTATCGACAAACATCAATCACGATAGAGCAAAATTGGGCGACCGTTTGGAAGTTTCATATCTTGTTAAATCAGCGTCTAAAATGAAAGTCGATTTCCAAGCTCAAAAAGATGTGTTAAAAGCGATTAAAAAAAATGCATCTTCGAGTTTGAACCACAATGAAGATGCGGAGCTTGAATTGATTAGTCCGTTTTTTGACAGCTCTTACACAAAAGCTGGAATCAACTATTGGGTTGGTAAATATGAAGTGATGGTTTGGGATACAGGGAGAATTGTCATTCCAAATCAGCCAATTGTAATCGATGATTCAACATATTATTTCAATTCAATCGAGTTTCACGTTACAGGAAAAACAATTGGTGCATTGGATGAATTGTTTGATATAGAAGAAGGATTCGCTGATGTTTCGTCTGAATCTACGTGGAAAGATTATTTAGAAAAATATTGGTATGTTTTGGCAGTCGGTTTTGTTCTACTCATTGTGTTGATTTATGTTTTGATTAGACGTAAAAAAGTCAAAACGATCGATAGACAAGTGATGATGTCTTTGAAAGATCGAACATTACAAGCGATACAACTTTTGGAAAAAAGGGAGGTGTGGAGAAATGGAGATTTTAAAGCACATTACAGTGAGCTTTCTCATATCATTCGTATGTATTTATCGAGCAGATATCAGTTGAATTTACTTGAAAAAACAACGTTTGAAACGAAATTATTGTTGCAACAGACGCCTATGACGCGCGACATGATTAGTTCGATAATGATGATTTTATCACAAGCAGATATGGTCAAATTTGCCAATTCGGAGTCGGATGAAATCAATGTGCTGAACGTAAATGCAGTTGCGCAACGTGTTGTGGTTGAAACAAGTCCACTTGAGATGGATGAGGAAGAGTTTAAATAAGAAATGTTGAGTGAATTTAAAATAGGAAGTTACGAATTCTTTGCACCGCATTGGCTGTGGCTACTGCTTTTATTGCCTGTGCTTTACTGGTATTTACTTCGTAAAGACGCTCAAAAGGATGGTGAATGGAAATTTACAGGCAGTACGAAACAACAAGTTGTTTATCATTCGAACAAAATTGTATTGATAAAAAAATTGTTACTCGGAATATTTGTTTTGGGGCTTGGTTTTTTAATTGTTGCTATGGCTAAACCATACAATTGGAGAGAGTATGTTGCGAGTAATCAAGATTACAAAGATGGTATTGATATCATCCTAACGATTGACATTTCTGGTTCTATGTTGGAACAAGATTTTTTACCAAATAGAATTGAAGTAGCCAAGAAAGTAGCTAAAGAGTTTGTGGATGGTAGAAGAGGAGACCGTATTGGATTGGTTGCTTATGCAGGTGAAGCATATACTGCTTGTCCAGCAACAACAGATTATGAAGTGTTGAAAAAGCAAATTGATGCGTTGGACTGTTATGCAAAAATTGAAGCAGGAACAGCAATTGGTGTAGGCTTGGGAACAGCGGTAACACGTTTGCGTAATGATACAATTCCTTCTAAAGTGATAATCTTACTTACAGATGGAAGTAATAATGCGGGAAATATCAGTCCAGATGAAGCTGCTGATTTAGCAAAAGCAAAAAATGTACGCGTTTATACGATTGGTGTAGGAGATGATGTTGGAGGGATGACGCATATTACCACGCCGTTTGGCATTATTCAACAAATGATGGATGTAGATTTGGACGAAGAAACACTTAAGCGAATTGCTGATAAAACAGATGGAAAATATTTTAGAGCAAAGGATGAAGAGAGCCTAAGAGCAATTTACGGTGAAATTGAAAAGATGGAAAAACGCAAGATTGCAGATAATCATTTTCAGTCAGAGCCACCTGCAATGCCCGAAAAGTTTTTGAAACTTGCTTTGTGGTGTATTTTAATTGGGTTGTTAACCAATAAATTATTGTTTAGAGAGAATGTTTAAGCAAGAACAGACATATAATTCGATGCAATTGGCTAGAAATATCTTAATTTTTGAGGTTGTTTTCTGGTTGATTTGTAGTTTGTTATATCTGAATACTCAAACAATTTTCGGTTCGGAGTTTGTATTTGTAAAAGCAAAGTATTTAGCTTGGCTGATAATCTGTATTCCAATTGGTATGGGCTTTTTGTATAGAGATAATTTAAACAACAAAATGCTGCATAACGTAGGAGAATTGGCCAGAAAAACAATTTTGAAATCCAAACCGATATACAAAACATTCATTGCTTATATTTTGATTCGTTTGGCAGTTTTCTTTGTCATTGTGGCACTTGCTCAACCTGCATTTGGGAAAAAGAAAGTTGCTGGGACAACCAAAAGTATGGAATTGGTGATTTGCTTAGATGTTTCAAACTCGATGAATACCCGTGATATCGATCCAACAATTTCACGATTGAACATCGCAAAAAGAGCAATCAATGATTTGATTAATCGCTTGGGAGGTGAGAAAATTGGATTGACAATTTTTGCACAAGATGCTTATGTTCAATTGCCACTTACACTTGATTATTATGCTGCTAAAATGTTTGTGAACGATATACAAACGGATATGCTAACTAATCAAGGTACGAATATCAAAGTGGCTTTGGAAACAGCTCGTTCGCTTTTTAATGAGAATTCAAAATTATCCAAAGCAGTGATTTTAATCACAGATGGAGAGAATCACGAAGATAATCCGAATGAGATTCTTCAAGCATACAAAGATGAAGACATCCAATTGGTGGTTTGTGGAATTGGATCAGCAAAAGGTGGACTTATTCCGATAGATCCAGAAAATTTGGATAAAGGATACAAACGAAATGCATTAGGTGTCACAATTCAATCGAAAATGAACTCAAGATTAATCAATGAAATTGCAGCCAAAGCTGGTGGTGTAGCAATGATTGCCGACAATGCATATCCAGATTTAAATGCTTCTTTAAACAAAGTTGGTCAGTTGAAAATGACAGAAACGACAAGCCACGATTTTGAGGTAGCCAATCAACAATATCAAATTCCACTTATCATTGGTATTTTATTCTATCTATTGTATTTGATTTTCATTAATCAAGATGGATTTAAAAGCAAAAAAGTATTTGGATTATGCATCATTCCTTTTATGTTGTTGAGCAATCAATATGCATATAGTCAAGAATGGAGAGACTCACTTGCTGCTGCAAGAAAAGCGTATCAGGCGAAGGAATATGGGAAGGCGTTTAATCTGTATAAAGCTGCTCAAAGTAAAGCTCCAAAGGATATTTCTTTTGCTCAAGAAATGGGACAATCAGCCTATAGGAATTTACAATATGAAGAGGCAGAAGCAATATTCAGAGAGCAAGCATCCGGAGCAAAAACGACACAAGAAAAAGCGAAAGCATACCATAATTTGGGTAATAGCTTGATGCAACAAAAGAAATACGACAGTGCAATTGAAGCATACAAGCAGTCGTTAAAAAATGATGCACAAAACGAACGTACAAGGCACAATTTGGCTGAAGCTATGCGCTTGAAAAAGGAGCAAGAAAATAAATCAAATAAAAAGGATCAGCAAGAGCAACAAAATGATCAAAATGATCAAAAAAATGATGATTCTAAAAGTGATAAACAAAGCAATCAATCTAATCAAAATCAACAACAAAAAGATCAACAACAAAAAAACCAACAATCAAAAGGAAATAATCAGTCAAATTCAACTAATCAGAGCGGAACAAAATTACAAGACAAAGCTGTTGAAAAGAAATTAGACGAATTGATGAAACAAGAAGCGGAAACGAAACGTAGAATGGGAGGGAACAAAAATTCAAATAGATACTCAAAATTAGGGAAAGATTGGTGATGAAAGCGTTAATGATATATGGAATGAGTTTGCTTTTTGCATTTTCTTTGTATGGGCAAAAGGCTTCTGTTCAATTAATTGTTGAGCCACAAGAGGTTGCAATTAATCAACCTTTTTCTATTACCTTGAAGTCAAACATAGAAGGGGATGTTGTAGAAAATTGGCCATCTAATTTCGTGAAGGGATACGGAATTCAATCAATGTCCCGATTTGTGCAGGACGTAAATACAGGTAAAATGATGCAAGAGCACGTTTTGGTATTTAACGGTGTATTTACAAAGTTAGGAACTTACAAAATTGGACCTTTTTATGTAAAAGAAGGAAACAAAACATATACATCCAACACCGTTAAAGTGCATGTTGTTGCGAATCCTAGTTCTGGACAGGTTACTGAAGATGTTACCAAACAACAATTGCGTCAACCAGCTTTTGGTGTTATAGAGGTTTCGTCAAATAAAATTTATGAAGGAGAACCGCTTGTAATCTCTGGTCGTGTGTTTTCGAAAGAACGAACTTTTGGTCGTCCAGTTTTGAGAAAACCGTTTCAAATAGAAGGCATTTCAGACATGTATCCATTACAACAGACTGAGCGTTGGGAAAGTGTCCAAGTGAAACGTAAGAATTATGAATCATTTTCATTTGAAAAGAAAGTATTGTTCCCTGTAGGAAGTGGAAATTTGCGCATTCATCCTTTTGAAATAATCCTTCCTTTTGGATTCCAAGATTTCAATGTGGTTTCTTCTGTTCCCCATGTAGAAATTTTACCTCTTCCGGCAAATGCTCCAAGTGAGTTCATTGGTGCTGTTGGTGAATTTGAGATTGACCAATCCATTAGTTCCAATGCGGCAAAACAAGGAGATATCATCCAAATGAATTTGGTGATTTCTGGGAGGGGGAACTTACATGCCATTGAAACACCAAAAGTTATTTTGCCTAAAGGTGTAAATGCATATGGAGATGCTGAAGTGAAAGAAGATTATGAGTTTGGTAGTGAAGGAGCATCTGGGAAGGTAACGTATACCTATCATCTCCAATTGACAGAAGAAGGGGAGAAGGTTATTAAACCTGTGAAAGTTGCATTTTTTAATCCAAAGTCGGAGAAATATGTAACTATTTCGGCTAAAAAGTCAATCAATATTGCTGTTGCAAGTAATCCAAAATTCGAACTACAGCACCAAACGGATAGTTTGGTAGCAAGTAATAATATATTGAATGATCAACACCATTTGAAAGATGGAAAATCTAAATTACTTCAATCTGATTATACTTGGTTGTGGATAACATTAATTGGAATCTTGTCGTTGCTTGTAATTTATTTTGCTTTTAAATCTAGAAAGCAAGGGTTAAGATTGGATGAACAAACTAATTTTGATAAACAACAAATTACATTGAACATTCCGACATCACAAGAAATTAATCTGTTAATCGAAGAATTAAAAAATCATTTGGATCATCATCAGGATGATCAATTTTATGCAACATTTGACAAGGTTTTAATGCAATTGATGAAACATAAGTTGAATATTTCAGCAGATCAATATGTTTCTCGTTTGGAATTATTAGATCAATTGGAAAGCAATAATGATTCTACGAAACAAACAATTGAGAATTTGTTTAGAAAGTGCGATGCAACACGCTATGGTATGGCATTGGAAGTTAGTGAGCAACGTGAGATGTTGGAGCAGTTGAACCAAATACGCTAACAAACTCAAAATATCTTTCATTTTCGTTTTAATTTAGTCTAACTTTGCAAAATGATTGAACAGCGACCAATAACAGATTGGCTTCCTTTGACAATGAAGGAAGTTGAAAAGAGGGGGTGGGATGAAATAGATGTCGTACTAGTTTCTGGCGATGCCTATGTAGATCATCCTGCCTTCGGAACAGCTGTTATTGGTCGTGTCATCGAAGATGAAGGATTTCGCGTTGCTATCGTAGCACAACCAAACTGGAAAGACGATTTGCGAGATTTTAAAAAGTTTGGTAAACCAAAATATTTTTTCGGAGTTACTGCTGGTTGCATGGATTCGATGGTGAATCATTATACAGCAAATAAACGTTTGAGATCAACAGATGCTTATACACCAGGTGGACAAGCAGGATTTCGACCAGATTATGCGACGGTAGTTTATTCCAAAATTTTAAAAGAACTCTACCCAGATGTTCCGGTTTTAATCGGAGGAATTGAAGCTTCATTGCGCCGTGTAACACATTATGATTATTGGTCAGATCAATTAAAACCAAGTATTTTGGTTGATTCTGAAGCAGATTTACTTGTTTACGGAATGGGTGATCAACCACTTAGAGAGATTTTGAGATTGTTGAAGAAAGGAGTTCCTTTTGAAAATCTTAAAACGGTGAAACAAGTTGCTTTTTTACAAGATGCTTCGGAAGAGTTACCCAAAAATAAATCGTGGGAAACGGTTGAATTAGCTAGCCACGAAGCTTGTTTAGAAGACAAAATCAAATATGCTGCTAACTTCAAAATTGTTGAAGTTGAATCGAATAAGTGGAATGCAAATCGTATCACGCAACTTGCGGGAGACAAACGATTGGTAATTAATCCACCATATAAAACGATGACTGAGGCTGAAATTGATCAAAGTTTTGATTTGCCATATACACGTGAACCACATCCGAAATATAAGAAGCGTGGAGCAATTCCAGCATTTAATATGATTAAGTTTTCTATCAACATGCATCGAGGATGCTTTGGTGGTTGTAGTTTCTGTACAATTTCAGCGCATCAAGGGAAATTCATCGCTTCGAGAAGTGAAAAATCGATCTTGAACGAGCTTGAACAAGTTGTTGCAGATCCAAATTTCAAGGGATATATTTCTGATTTGGGTGGACCTTCAGCCAATATGTATCGTATGAAAGGGAAGGATGAGGCTATTTGTGCACGTTGCTCTTCTCCTAGTTGTATTCACCCGGTGATTTGTAATAATTTGGACACCAACCATCGTCACATGACCGCATTATATCGCAAAGTGGATGCGCATCCAAAAGTGAAAAAGGCGTTCATCGGTTCTGGAATTCGCTACGACTTATTGGTTGATGATTTCAACAAAAATAACGAAGACGGAAACCATGATGAATACATCGAACAGGTGATTACACGCCACGTCAGTGGTCGATTGAAAGTTGCTCCAGAACATACTTCGGATGCTACATTACGTATAATGCGTAAGCCTTCGTTTAAGTACTTCCATAAGTTTAAAGAAAAATATGATCGTATTTCTGAAAAGCATGGTTTGAAACAACAGTTGATTCCGTATTTCATTTCTTCGCATCCTGGTTGTGAAGAGGTCGACATGGCAAATTTGGCTGCAGAAACAAAAGATATGGGATTTCAGTTGGAACAAGTTCAAGACTTTACTCCAACTCCAATGACAGTTGCAACAGTGATTTATTACAGTGGTGTTCACCCTTATACACTGAAACCTGTCAATACGGTTAAAACAAAGGAAGAAAAGTTGAATCAAAATAGATTCTTTTTCTGGTATAAAAATGAGAATAAAGATTGGATTCGCAGAAGATTGCAAAAGGCCAATAGACCTGATTTAATCGAGAAGTTATTAGATCAACCGAAAGATGAGGTAGCTGGTGCTAAACCGATGCCTAAATGGTTGGAAGAACGTAGGAAGAAAAAGAGATAAATCACGCAATTTCTTGCCCGCATTTTTTGCAGAAATTAGCATCATCATCGTTTGTTGCTAGACACCTATCACATGTTTTTTTATTTCGAAACATCTCTTTTCCTCTTTGTCGAAACATTTCTACAGAAACAATTCCTGTTGGTACAGCGATGATTGCATAACCAAGTAACATCATAATCATAGCCAAAAATTTACCTAAGTCGGTTTTGGGTGTTATATCTCCAAATCCAACCGTTGTAAGCGTTACAACAGCCCAATAGATACTTTCAGGAATGGAATTGAATCCATTTTTTTGACCTTCGACCATAAACATCAATCCTCCCATGATAATTGC
>DATGOZ010000053.1:0-2488 GCA_035305395.1 Taishania sp.
TAGATCATGAGTCAAAAAAATGACCCTATAGGTCAGGCAATACAAGATTTTGTTCAGAAAGGTAAAGCTGGTGACATCGTAGTTTCATCTGATTTGTGTGAAGACGATGTGATTGAAACTGCTTATCTTTTTCGAACATTAAAGGAAATGCCTTCAATTGAAAAGTTAGCACTTAAACGTTGTGTTGGCTCAGTTTTAGATATCGGAGCAGGAGCAGGAGCTCACGCCAAAGTGTTGAGAACGCAAGGTGTTGATGTTACAGCTTTGGAACCTTCTGTTGGAGCTGCTGAGTACATACGTTCGCAAAATATTCCTGTTATTCAAGATACAATTCAAGAGGTTAAAGATCTAAAATTTGATACCTTGTTGTTGATGATGAATGGTTTGGGCTTGGCTGGAAAGTTGGAAAATTTAGCTTCGTTTTTGACGCATCTCAAGGGTCTCTTAAATCCCGGAGGAAAAATTATTTGTGATTCGACAGACATTCAATATCTGTATCAAGAAGATGATGGCTCTATGTGGATGGATCTGAATGCTGAATATTACGGAAATTTCAAATTTCAGATGAAATACAAAGATCACCAAACTGATTGGTTCGATTGGTTGTATGTTGATTTCAATCGTTTGTGTGATGTTGCAGATGAGGTTGGTTTATCTGTTGAACTATTACACGAAGAGGATGATCATTATTTAGTTGAATTAAAAATTAAATAGAAATGAAAAGATTGAGTTTGTTGTTTGTTGCATTTTTCATTACACAATTTGTTGTTTTTGGTCAGTATTTAAACGAAATTCCGACGAAATCGAATACATTGTTATGGAAGATTGAAGGAAACAAATTAAAAAAACCATCTTACCTTTTTGGAACGATTCACCTGATTGATAAAGATCTTTACTATTTTCCAGAACATTTCAAACAGTTGGTGTTGAACGCTGAGCAAGTTGTTTTGGAGTTGCCAGAAATCAATCCAATGGAAGCAATGGCTCACCTTGTTTTAAAAGAAGGGACTGTTTTTGACTATTTCAAACCTCAACAAAGAGATTCGTTGCTTACTTGGGCGAGTAAAGAATTAGGGATGGATACGAATCAATTTATTATTTCTTTCTCAAAAATGAAACCGTTTTCACTTGTTCAAATAGCTTCTCAAAAAGATTTAGAAGGAAAAATTGAATCTTACGACATGAATATCCAAGCACTTGCAAAAGCGAACAATATTCCTGTTTTGGGATTGGAAACTATTGCAGATCAAATGGCTATTTTTGATGGAATGGATACCTTGACGATGCAAGAGATGGTAATGGAATATGTTCGAGATCCAAAAGGTCAAATGGAATCGTTGAATGAAATGTTCCAATTGTATTTGAATCAGAATGTTGATGAGATGCATGAGTTTACAACAAAATCTGAAGGATACATGATGAACTATAGCAAACAATTGTTGGATGACCGCAATATGAATTGGATTCCGAAAATTGAAAAATTAATTAAGAAAAAGAAAACACTCATTGCTGTTGGTGCCGGACATTTAGGAGGGCAAAATGGTGTTTTGCGCTTGTTGGAAAAACAAGGATATACATTATCACCAGTTGAATTTTAACGTATGAAACAATTTACACTATTTTGTTTACTCAGCTTGATTGCTGTTTCATGTGGAAGATATTCTGAAAAGGAAAAACAGGAATTCGATACAAAGATTAAGAACTATATTGCAAAGAATCAATTGCAGATGACAAAGTCCGATTCGGGACTTTACTATCGTATCGATGAAGTTGGTGAAGGAGAGGAAATCAAACCAACAGCGATTATTTTAGCAAAATACAGCGGAAAGTTACTTTCTGGGAAGATTTTTGATGAGCAAAAAGAACCAGTTGAATTGACATTGAATAAGTTAGTTCACGGCTGGAGAGAAATAGCATATTACCTTAAACCGGGTGGAAAAGCAACAATCATTTGTCCACCACATTTAGGCTATGGTCCTCAGGCTATCGGTGATATTCCAAAAGATGCAATTTTGATTTTCGACATCGAAATAGTTGAAGCATACTAACAATAGTATTTCTAAACGAATTCCACATAAAAACGTGACAATTTGGCAGAATGAATTTTTTTATTCTTATTTTTGCAAATTAGTTTGATTGTAGGATGGAATTTGAGCAAAATAAAGTAATTGACGAAGGAAGACAAGGTGAAGCAACAGTTGTTGAATCAACTACTCCTTCTTCAAATGGAAAGCGTTTGTATGTTGAAAGTTACGGTTGTCAGATGAATTTTTCTGATAGTGAAGTCGTAGCGTCTATCATGACAAATGAGGGGTATACCACAACACGCAATATCGATGAAGCAGACGTTGTGTTAATTAATACATGTTCTATTCGTGAAAATGCCGAAACACGTGTAAGAAATCGTTTAACAGAGTTTAAAAAACGCAAATCAGACCAACCTGAATTGGTAGTTGGTATTCTAGGATGTATGGCTGAGCGACTTAAA
>DATGOZ010000054.1:0-5895 GCA_035305395.1 Taishania sp.
TGATTTACAGTTTTGGAGGAGCACCAATTTTCGTAATCGACTCTCTTCCCAAGAGAGAATGGAAAATCACCGATAAGATTCGAAAAATATGCAATTACGAATGTCAACAAGCTGTTTTCGAATACGATGATTCAACACGTATTTATGCTTATTTCACTTCTGCAATTACACCGCACATTGGTCCCGAAACTTATTGGGATTTACCAGGAGCTATTTTAGGCTTGGCGACTGAAGATGGTTCTGTAACTTATTTTGCTACGAAAGTAGAAGAACGCAAAATTGACATGGAACTTTATTTACCTAAATTCAACGACAAGAAAGCAAAAACGAAAGAAGATGTCATCGAACGAGCCAAAAAGGATTTCAAATTCGAAAAGGGAATTGACAAGTTCATCAAAGAAATATTTATCTGGTAATTAATTAGTTTTATCGACAACCATTATATGCATAGAAACTGAAAGATACAGTGCATATTGTTAAAAATAAATGAAGGTGCTATTTTAACTCAATAAAATTATTTTTTTCAGTCATTTTGTAGTATATTCGTGAGAATGATTGAAAATAATAGTATATCTGAAAATTGTGCCACAAGTATGGTTTCGTTAGATTTAAAGGGAGCTCTAAGAAAGTATTTTGGATTCGATCAATTTAAAGGTAAGCAAGAAGAGATTATTACAAATTTATTGAACGGTAAAAATACATTTGTAATAATGCCTACTGGTGGAGGAAAATCACTCTGCTATCAATTACCAGCATTACTTTCTGAAGGTACAGCAATCGTTGTTTCGCCTCTTATTGCACTCATGAAAAATCAGGTTGATGCAATTCGAAATGTAAGTGATCAGGAGTCGATTGCTCACTTCTTAAATTCATCGTTGACCAAAACAGAAATCAATCGCGTTAAAGGAGATATTTCCGCTGGAAAAACGAAATTACTGTATGTTGCGCCAGAATCTCTTACGAAGCAAGAATACATCGATTTTCTTACGTCGGTAGATATTTCATTTTTTGCAATTGATGAGGCACATTGTATTTCTGAATGGGGGCATGATTTCCGTCCGGAATACAGACGACTCCGTGAAATATTCGAACGTATTTCGAATGTTCCAATTATCGCACTAACGGCAACTGCAACTCCCAAAGTTCAGTATGATATTCAAAAGAACTTGAATATGTTGGATGCAACGGTATTCAAGTCATCGTTCAACCGTGACAATTTATACTACGAAATTCGTCCTAAAAGAGATATTGAAAAACAAATCATTCGATACATTCGTGGCAAGCAAGGTAAGAGTGGAATTGTTTACTGTTTGAGTAGAAAAAAAGTTGAAGAATTAGCTGAATTACTCCAAGTAAACGGTATCAACGCGCTACCCTACCACGCTGGTTTGGATGCTAATACCCGTGCAAAACACCAAGATATGTTCTTGATGGAAGAAGCGGATGTCATCGTAGCAACCATTGCATTTGGTATGGGAATCGACAAACCAGATGTACGTTTTGTTATTCACCACGATATACCTAAATCGCTTGAAAGCTATTATCAAGAAACTGGTAGAGCTGGTAGAGATGGCGGTGAAGGTGAATGTTTAGCGTTCTACCAATATAAGGATATTGAGAAATTAGAGAAGTTCCTACAAGGAAAACCTGTTGCAGAACAAGAAATCGGTAAGCAATTATTGAGTGAAATTGTTTCGTATGCGGAAACTTCTGTATGTAGACGTAAGTTTATCTTACACTACTTCGGAGAAACTTTCGATGAAAAAGCATGTAACGAGTACTGTGACAACTGTAGAAACCCTAGAGAAAAAACGGAAGGTAAAGAGTATGTTACAAACTTGCTTCAAGCAATTGTTGACTTGGAAGAAATGCAAAAAGCAAAACATATTTGCTCTTATATTTCAGGGAAAGTAACTTCTGAAATTAAAACATATCGTCACGATCAGTTACCGAATTTTGGAATTGGAAAAGAACGTGATGAGCATTTCTGGAATGCAGTAGTTCGACAAACATTGGTTGCTGGACTAATCTACAAAGACATCGAATCTTATGGAATTGTTAAATTGACAGATTTAGGTCGCCAATTTCTCGAAAATCCAACTTCTTTCATGCTCATCAAAGAGCACGATTATTCAAGTGATGAAGACGATGACGATGTTGTTAGCACTGGTAAATCTGCAGTATTGGATGAAGTATTATATAAACAATTATTGGATTTACGTAAAACGATTTCAAAGCAAAAGGGAATTCCTCCGTTTGTAATCTTTCAGGAGCCATCTCTTCGAGATATGTGTTTCCAATATCCAATTACGATTGATGAATTAACAAATATTCAAGGTGTTGGAAATGGGAAAGCTGCAAGATATGGAGCACCTTTTGTTGCGTTGATTAAAGCTTACGTTGAGGAAAATGATATTGATAGACCACAAGACATGGTTGTAAAATCATTGGTCAACAAAAGTGGTTTAAAGGTTCAACTGATTCAAAACATCGACCGCAAATTACCTTTAGAAGATATCGGTAGAGCGCAAGGAAAAACATTGGAAGAAGTCATTGAAGAAATTGAAGCCATTGTTGCTTCTGGAACAAAAGTCAATATAAACTATTACATTGATGATATTTTGGACCCAGACAACCAAGAAGAGATTTTTGAATACTTCTCCGAAGCAGAAACAGATGATCTAAAAGAAGCATATAGAGAATTTGACGGAGATTATTCAGAGGAAGAACTTCGACTCATGCGAATCAAATTCATGAGTGACATGGGGAACTAAAAAAGCTGGTTGAAATTTCAACCAGCTTTTTTGTTATATTCAACATGTATCTTATTTATACAATTCAGCTTGCATTTGCATAATTTTTTCGTCTTTCAAATACTCATCGTAAGGCATCATTTTATCGATGATACCGTTTGGAGTAATTTCAATAATACGATTTGCTACTGTATTCACCAATTCGTGGTCATGCGAAGTAAACAATATCGTTCCTTGGAATTCACTCATACCATTGTTCAACGCTGTAATCGATTCCAAGTCCAAGTGGTTTGTTGGTTCATCCATCAACAATAAATTCGCTTTTGCCAACATCATTTTAGACAACATACATCTCACCTTCTCACCTCCTGACAATACGTTTGCTGTTTTCATCGCTTCTTCTCCTGTGAACAACATACGCCCCAGGAAAGTTCTCAAGTAAACTTCTTCTTTTTCCTCATCCGTTTGCGCATATTGTCTCAACCAGTCAATCAACGGAAGTTTTGCTTCAAAATAAGCACTATTATCATTTGGTAAATAAGATGTTGTAATTGTTGTACCATAGATAAATTCTCCCGTATCAGGCTTTTGATTTCCACTTAAAATCTCAAACAACGTTGTCAACGCAAGCGAGTTTTGTGAAACAAATGCAATTTTATCTCCTTTGTTAACGATAAAGTTTACATCTTTAAACAAAACTTTTCCTTCAGCAGTAGCAGATAAATTCTCAACGTTCAATATTTGGTTTCCAGCATCTCGATCTTGGTAGAACGTAATTCCAGGATATTTTCTTGACGATGGTTGAATTTCTTCAATATCCAAGTTATCCAACATTTTTCTACGAGAAGTCGCTTGTTTCGATTTAGCAGCATTCGCAGAGAAGCGTGCAATAAACTCTTGTAATTCTTTCTTCTTTTCTTCTGCTTTTTTATTCTTATCAGCACGCTGACGAGCAGCTAATTGAGAACTGTGATACCAGAATGAATAGTTACCTGTAAACAGGTTAATTTTTCCAAAGTCGATATCGCAAATGTGTGTACACACAGTATCCAAGAAGTGACGGTCGTGCGATACAACGATCACTGTGTTTTTAAAATCTAATAAGAAATCCTCCAACCAAGAGATTGTTTTCAAATCCAAGTCGTTGGTAGGCTCATCCAATACAAGTACATCAGGATTTCCAAACAATGCTTGCGCCAATAATACACGTACTTTCAAGTCATTAGACAACTCTTCCATCAACAAATAATGTTTGGACTCGTCAATACCTAAGTTACTCAAAAGCGTTGCGGCATCTGTTTCAGCATTCCATCCTTCTAAATCGGCAAATTCTGCTTCCAATTCTGCTGTACGCATCCCATCCTCGTCAGAGAAATCAGGTTTTGCATACAACGCATCTTTTTCAGTCATGATTTCATACAAACGCTTATGCCCCATGATCACTGTTTGCAAAACTTGAACTTGGTCGAACTCAAAGTGGTTCTGTTTCAATACAGCCAATCTTTTTCCTGGTTCTAACTCAACACGACCTGTCGTTGGATCTTGTTCTCCAGTTAAAATCTTAAGAAAAGTTGATTTTCCCGCACCATTCGCTCCGATTACACCGTAGCAGTTACCATTTACAAATTTTACGTTTACCTCGTCAAATAAAACACGTTTACCAAATTGAAGAGATAAATTATTTACTGAAAGCATATTTTGAAATTTTGTGCAAAGATAGACAATTTACACCAATTAAACTGATTAAATTACATTCGATATTTCTTTCCAAATTCAGCTTTCAGTTTGCCAATCTTTTTGCAAAGTCTACTCAACTTTGAAAGAAAGCTATTATTTTTACATTATGGAATTAAACACAGCCAAAACACGTATTGAACAATTGATTGAAGAAATCAATCTTCACAATCATCTCTATTATATTGAAAATAATCCAAGCATATCAGACTACGATTTTGATATGCTATTAAAAGAATTAGAGGAATTGGAATCTAAATTCCCACAATTCGCCTATGAATACTCTCCAACAAAGCGTGTTGGCGGAGATATCACTAAAAAATTTGAAACGGTTAAGCACGAATATCCGATGCTGTCACTTTCGAACACCTATTCGGAAGAAGAAATCATTGAATGGGAAAATCGTCTCAAAAAACAGGTTGATGGTGCAATCGAATATGTGTGTGAATTAAAATACGACGGTGTTGCTATCGGAATCAAATATGAAAATGGTATTCTAACAAGAGCCGTAACACGAGGTGACGGAACACAAGGTGAAAACATCACTGCCAACGTCAAGACGATACGCACAATTCCTTTAAAACTAAAAAACAATTATCCGGATAACTTTGAAATCCGTGGAGAAATATTTTTCCCGCTGGAGAAGTTTAATCAGTTGAATAGAGAACGAGAGGAAATTGATGAAGCTACATTTGCTAATCCTCGCAATTCTGCTTCTGGAACATTGAAATTACAAGATTCGAAAGTTGTAGCTAGTCGTGGTTTGGATACGTTCCTATACGGCGTATACGGAACAGGAAATTTAGCTGATGGACACTATGAAATGGTTCAATTAGCAGCCACTTGGGGATTCAAAACTCCTAATCCAAAGGAAAACTATATCTCAAAAGTCAATTCGATTGAAGGAATCATGGAATTCATTCATTATTGGGATGAAAATCGAAAGCATTTGCCTTTTGAAATTGATGGAGTTGTAATTAAAGTGAACAACTATCGACAACAAGAAGAGTTAGGTTTTACAGCTAAATCTCCACGTTGGGCAATTGCATATAAATTCAAAACAGAACGAGTAGAAACACAATTACTTTCAATCGACTATCAAGTTGGAAGAACAGGAGCAATAACACCTGTAGCGAATTTACAACCTATTCAATTGGGTGGAACAACTGTAAAACGTGCATCTTTGCATAACTCGGATCAAATAGCAAAACTGGATTTACACGAAGGTGATTTTGTTTATGTTGAAAAAGGTGGTGAAATCATCCCCAAAATTGTAGATGTCAACAGCGAAAAACGTACGAAAACTAGTAAACGTGTTGAATTCATTACGCATTGTCCAGAATGTCAAAGTGAATTGAGAAGAAATCCAGGTGAAGCACAACATTTTTGTCCAAATGAAAATCACTGC